>DAIAZB010000553.1 GCA_027443745.1 Thiomonas sp.
CGCACGGTTTTCAGCGCCAGCTTGCCCAACTCGACGCTGGACCACCAGGTCTCGCGCATCACCTCGCGCACGCCCATCTCGCGCAGGCGCATGAGGTGGGTGCGGTTGCGCGCTCGCGCCAGCAGCGGCACGTCGGGGAAATGCATGCGCATCAGTTCGGCGATCTTCAGGCTGGTTTCCACGTCGTCCACCGCCAGCACGAACAGCCGCGCCTCGCCCACGTGGGCAGCGTGCAGCAGGGCCAGGCGGCTGGCGTCGCCGTAGTAGATCTTGTTGCCGAACCGGCGCACGAAATCGACTTGTTCGGGGCTGGCGTCGAGTGCTGTGAATTCCACACCCTGGGCGTTGAGCATGCGCCCCACCACCTGGCCGAAACGGCCGTAGCCGGCGATGACGACGGGCTTGGCGGGCTCGTCGATGACGCTGAACACGGGCTTGGCACGCTCCCGTATCCAGGGGGCCACAAGCCTGTCGTTCAACATCAGCAGGAAGGGTGCGAGCGCCATGGACACGGCCACGGCCACGGTCAGCAGCGCTGCGGTCGACAGCTCGAGCAGGCCGCCGCTCTGGGCGCTGGACAGCAGCACGAAAGCGAACTCCCCGCCACAGGCGAGGATGATGGCCAGCGGTCGACTGACTGCATCGTCGCCGCCGATGGCGCGGCGCCCGGCATACAGCACGCAGGCCTTGAACAGCAGGATGCCCGCGCCCAGGCCCAGCACCAGCAGGGGCCGGGCCGCCACCAAGGAGAGCTGGATGCCCATGCCCACGGCGATGAAGAACAGGCCCAGCAAGAGGCTCTCGAAGGGTTCGATCGCAGCCTCCAGTTCGTGGCGGAATTCGGAATCGGCCAGCAAGACTCCGGCGAGAAAGGCCCCGAGGGACGCCGACAGGCCGACACGGCTCAAACCCACCGCGATGCCTACCGCACCGAGCAGCGCGGCCGCGGCGAACAGCTCGCGGTTGCCACCGCCAAAGCGCGCGACATAGCGGAACATGGTCGCCAACAGCGGCCGTCCGGCCACGGCCAGCAGCGCGAGCGCGGCCAGCGCCGGCCAGCCTGGCGCCCTGCCGCCGACTCCGGCCAGGGCCAGCAAGGCCAGGATGGGAATGACGCTCACGTCCTGGAACAGCAGGATGGCGAAGGACTCGCGGCCGAAACGCGTGGTGAGTTCGCGCCGCTCGGCCAGCAGCGGCAGGATGTAGGCGGTGGACGACATCGCCAGCGCCACCCCGACCAGCGCGGCTCCGCTCCAGCCCAGGCCGAACGCGACGCCGAGCGCGGCGAGCGGCACGGCCACGCCGGCCATCTGCAGCGTGCCCAGGCCGAACACCTGGCGGCGCAGCGCCCACAAGCGGCTGGGCTGCAGCTCCAGGCCGATGAGAAACATCAGCAGGGTCACGCCCAGTTCGGCGGTGTGCAGAATGGCCTCGGGCCGGCTGTCGACCCCCAGGCCGTAGGGGCCGACAGCCACGCCCGCGACCAGATAGCCCAACACCGAGCCCAGCCCGAGGCGCTTGAACAGTGGCACGAGCAGCACGGCGGCGGCCAGCAGGGTGAGAAAGGCGGTGGCGGACATGACCCGATGGTAGGGTGAGGCGGCGTCCGGTGCAGCCCGTCGCGTTGTGTCGACCGCGCAAGATCGCTGTCGCCGACCCATCAAGTCCATCGTCACCATCCGGACGGCTCACGTCCGGGGTGGTGGCGATGGGTGGAGATCGTCCGGTGGAACGCGCGCTCTGGCCTGCAGGCCGCTGCGGGCGGTCGTCAGTCGGCCAGTTTGCTGCAGAGCGCGCGGACGACGGCCAGGATTTGCGGGCTCTTGATGCGGTAGAGCATGAAGCGTCCCAGACGGTCGGCCTCGACGATGTTTTCAGCGCGAAGGCGGGCGAGTTGCTGTGACAGTGCGGCCTGGCGCATGCCGACGCCGCGTTCGAGATCGCGCACGCACAGTTCGCCGTCCATCAGCAGGCAGAGAATGACCAGGCGCTCACGATGCGCCATGGCCTTGAGCACGCGCACGGCCATGGCGCCGGCCCGGCCTTGCAGGCGCTGGGCGTGCGCGGCGCCGGGGTGTGCCCTTGGCGTAGCGGCCCGGGTCGTGGCATGTTCCATGGGCGCGAGTCTAGGAATTCGCCCATCAACCGGGTTTGATGCATCACAAGCTTTCTGCGCGACGAGCCAACGGCTTCCAATCGCTGCGAGCAGGCCCTGGACGAATGCCGAGCGCACGGATCGGCGCAGGGCCGAGAGCCCTGCAGATGGGCGGCTCTCGTCAAAACCTCGTTGCGTCGAGCCGCACTCCTCGTGCTCCTGCTACGCCGGCGCCTCATCGATTCCCAACGTGGAGAACAGCCACTGCCGGAACGCGCGGACTTTCTCGATGTGCCGCTCGTTGGAGCGTTGCGAGAAGAAATGGGTTGCACGCGAGATGGCCTTGAATCGGCCGCCGCCGAGCAGCACGAGCTCGCCCCGGGTCATTTCCTTTTCCGCAAGGCGTGCGCTTTCGAGCGTGATGCCCATGGCATCGACTGCGGCAGAGATCGCCAGCGCCGCCCGGTCGAATGAAAGGCGGGGCCGCGGTGGCTGGGGCAATTCGTTCAGCAGAAACCAATCACGCCATGTCACCTGGCTGAGCTGCGATTCAATCAGGCAGAGCGACGCGAGGCGCTCTTCGTCGGGCATGTCATGCTCGAGCAAACGTGGCGAGCAGAGCGGCACGATGGACTCGGCGCCGAGCGCCCTCACGTCGAGACCCGAACGCTCCTGGGCGAAGCCGTAGGAGATCACCACGTCGACGTCCCTGACCCGTGTCAAATCGATCGGCTCGGCACCCGTCGAGAGGCGCACCGTCACATTGGGATGCGTCCGGAGGAACTCCGGCAGCCGCGGCCCGAGCCATTTCACGGCAAAGCTGGGGGCGCAATGCAGCGCCAGCACCTGTTCATGCGGCGCAAGCGTCACTTCGCCGCAGGCGGCTTCCATCGCGTCCAGGACCCGTGCGAGGCTGTGGAACAAGCGCCGGCCCTCGGGGGTCGGCTCGACACGCCGGTTTTTCCGCACGAACAGCGGCCGGGCGAAATAGTCTTCGAGTTCCCGAACCTGGTGGCTGATGGCCGATGGCGTCAGGTGGAGTTCGTGCGCGGCCAATGTGAAACTCTCGAGCCGCGCGGCAGCTTCGAACGCCCGAAGCAGTACAAAGTTAGGAATCCGTCGCATCGGTCAGACTCGTTTGTTCGGCGCAAGGCAGGCAATGGATGGCCGATCACCACGGCGGCCGATGCTGCGTCGGCAAAGACAGTCCCTGGAGATCCCTGGCACGGCCGCAACGACGATCACGCCGCCGCGCCGCGCCGCTGGTCGGCGCACACGATGAGCCTACCAGCCGACGCTTCGAGTGGCATAGGCCTTGCCGTGTGCACGTGTTCCAACCGCCGACAGCGAGGGCCTGGTGTGAGCTGCATTCATCGCGGCTTGAACAGTCTTCGTTTGCGATTCGTGGCCGCGCGCGGCAAGATGGCTGGATCGAAACCCATGCAAGGAAATACCCATGTCCGCCGTGATCGAACGCCCCGTGAAGAAACTGGTCGATGGAGATCGCGTCTCCATCTACCAGCCCGAACAGCAGGGTCTGATCTACCCCGAAGTGCCGGTTTTCGATGATGTCAAGGCGCATCGTCAACACCTGAAGGAGCGTCTGGTCGCCGCATGCCGCGCCTTTGCGCAGCAGGGCTTCGACTACGGCTTTGCTGGGCATCTCACGGTGCGCGATCCTGAGAATCCCGGCCTCTACTGGACCAACCCGATGGCCGTCCACTTTGCGCAGGTCAAGGTTTCCAACCTGATCTGCGCGGACCATGAGGGCATCGTCGTGGAGGGCCGCCATGCCATCAACCGTGCGGGGTTCGTGTTGCATGCGGCGGTCCACGAGGCGCACCCCGAGATCGTCGCGATGTGTCACGCCCATACGGTCTACGGGACCGCCTTCGCCGCGCTGGGCAAGAAACTCGATCCGATCACGCAGGACGCCGCGGCATTCTTCGAGGATCACGTGGTCATCGGCGATGAAGCCGGCCAGGTGGCAGTCGAGGTGAAGGCGGGCCACAAGGTTGCCAACGCCTTTGCTGGCGTGAAGGCGGCCATCCACCAGAACCACGGGCTGCTCACGGCCAGCCGCCACAGTATCGACGCTGCGGCCTTCTGGTTCATCGCGCTGGAGCGCTGCTGCCGGCAGCAACTGGCGATCGACGCCACGGGCATTGCGCCTCGCCTGGTGCGTGAAGACCGCGCGCGCTACAGCCGCGAGCATGTCGGCAGCGAGTACATCGGCTGGCTGCATTTCCAGCCGATCTGGGAGCAATTGAAGGCAACGCAGCCCGACATGTTCTGCTGAACCGCGTCCGGCGGTTCGCGAATCGGCAACGGGCGACGCTCAGGCCGCCTTCGCCGGCGCGGCGGCCTGCGCGGCCGCATCGGTGCGAAGCGACTCGCGCAGGCGCGCCGTCAGGTTGGCGCTGGCGCGACGGGTGTGCTCGTCCACCATCAAGGCGGCCTTGTCGGCGTCGCCCGACGCGATGGCTTCGGCGATGGCCTGGTGCTCCTGCCAGACCGTCGAGCGCTGGCTTGA
>DAIAZB010000554.1 GCA_027443745.1 Thiomonas sp.
CGCGCGGCACCAGGCCGCCGGGGTTGGTGGCTTCGATGCCATCCGGCGTCTTCAACTCCGGCGCGATGACCGGAAACAACGCCAGCACCGGAATGCCGAGCTCGACGCAGTCCTCGGCCACGCCCAGCAGCAAGTCCAGGCTCAGGCGCTCGACTCCCGGCATGGAGGCCACGGCCTCGCGGCGCTGCTTGCCGTCGAGCACGAACACGGGATAGATCAGGTCATTGACGCTCAGGCTGTGCTCACGAACCAGACGCCGGGTGAAGTCGTCGCGGCGCAGGCGGCGCAGGCGCAAGGCCGGATAGTTGGCGGTAACCATAAAAATTGCATCCTTGTGTGACGATGGGAACCTCTTGAGCTTACGCGACTCAAGATGGACAGGTGGTTGCCGCGAGGCGCTTCCTCCCGCTTCTCCTCCCTGAGCGGGGGCCTTGGTTTCAAGGCTATTGACCCCGACACCCCCTGTCGGGGTTTTTTTTGCCGCAACCCTGCCGCTGGGATCCGGTGCATGCGCCTATGAGCCAGCCCTTCTGGGCGGCGCTGGGGCACCGCACCAAGGCCTTGGCAACACGGCACACCGATGCGAAATTTAAACTGACGGCCACCAACAAGGAGCAGTCATGGTTTTCCTCTGGGTCAAGGCTCTGCACATCATTTTTGTCATTTCCTGGTTCGCCGGCCTGTTTTATCTGCCTCGCATCTTCGTCAACCTGGCCATGGTGTCGCCCGGGAGCGAAGCCGAGCGCCAGCGCCTGCTGCTGATGGCCCGCAAGCTCTACCGCTTCATGACCATCCTGATGATTCCCGCCATCGGCTTCGGCCTGGTGCTATGGCTGTACTACGGCATTGGCCTGCGCGGCCCTGGCAACGGCTGGATGCACGCCAAGCTGACCCTGGTGCTGGTGCTGCTGGGCTTCCACCATGCCTGTGCACGTGTGCTGCGCAAGTTCGAGCAGGGCCGCAACACCCGCAGCCACCTGTGGTTTCGATGGTTCAACGAGGTGCCCACCATCGCCATGTTCATCATCGTGCCCTTGGTCGTCATCAAGCCGTCGTTCTGAGCCGGCATGCGGTGAAGCACGCCCCTTCGGTGTTTTCGCGCTACGCGCTGGCGGCTTACTGGCTGCTGGTGCTGTACGCCAGTCTGTATCCCTTCTCCGGCTGGCGCTGGCAGGGCCTGAGTCCGCTCGACTTCGTCACCGCGCCACTGCCGCGCTACCTCACCCTTGGCGACATCTGGCTCAACGTCGCCGGCTATCTGCCGCTCGGCCTGCTGGCGGCTGCCAGCTTGCGACCGCGATGGACAGGTTGGCGCGCCTGGCTGCTCGCATCCGTCGCATGCAGCCTGACGTCGTTCGCGATGGAAACCTCCCAGGCCTTCCTGCCGGTGCGGGTGTCGTCGAATGTCGACTGGCTCACCAACACACTGGGTGGCGTGCTGGGTGCGGCGTTAGCGGTGTGGCTGTTGCCACGGCTGTCGCTCAGCCAGGGAGTGCGTCGACTGCGTGAGCGCTGGTTCGCGCGCGATGCCAGCCTCGGGCTGCTGCTGTTGGCGGCGTGGCCGCTGGCTCTGCTCTGGCCGCCTCCGGCGCTGTTCGCCACCGGCCAGGTGGCGGGAACCCTGGCGCAAAGCTTGATCGATACCAGCCTGACCGCTCCTGATGTCACGGCCCCCTTCGCGCGCTGGTTCAATTCCGACGCCCTGCTGGCCCTGACCACGCCGCAGCCCATGGGTGCGCAACAGCAGGTCTGGATTGCCGCGACCATGCTGATGGGAGTGCTGTGGGCCAGCGCGGCGCTGACCCGCAACGGGGCGCCACGGGTGCGCATCGGCCTGGCGCTGACATTGGCCGGTTTGACGGCGATGAGCCTGTCGGCCGCGCTGGGCTTCGGCCCCGAGCACGCGCTGGCTTGGGCCACCCCCGCAGCCATCCGCGGTCTGACGCTGGGTCTGGTCATCGGCCTGCCGCTCGCCCATCTGCCGCGCCGGCTGTGTGCCGCGCTGGCGCTGATCGCGCTGATCTGTGGCCTGTGGTGGGTCAACCAGGCCGGGCCCGATCCGTATTACGCGCAAAATCTGCAAACCTGGAGCCAGGGCCTGTTCATCCGCATGTTCGGCCTGCCCCAATGGTTGAGCTGGCTGTGGCCTTACACCGCCGGGCTCTATCTGCTGGGGCGCGTCGTGCGCCCTGGCGCAACAACCTGAACCCACGACCCCATGAGCTACTACGCCCACCACATCTTTTTCTGCCTCAATCAGCGCGAGGGCGGCCGGTCCTGCTGCGCGGCGCGCGGTGCCGAGGCCGCGTTCGACCATTGCAAACAGGCGGTCAAAGCCGCCGGCCTGTCCGGTCCCGGCCAGGTGCGGGTGAATCGCGCCGGCTGCCTCGATCGCTGTGAGGAAGGCCCGGCCTGCGTGGTCTACCCCGAAGGGGTTTGGTACACCTACGTGGATGAGCAGGACATCGACGAAATCGTCGAGCGCCACCTCAAGGCCGGCCAAGTGGTCGAGCGCCTGCTGCTGCCCGACATGGCGCCAGTCTCGACCCCCGCACCATGAATCGCAACACGCAGCGCGAGCGCATTGCGGGCCCGGTGGGCTGGATCGAGGTGGCGATCGACACCCCGGCGCAACCGCCATGCGGCTTGGCACTGATCGCCCACCCCCACCCCCTGCACGGCGGCACGCTGGACAACAAAGTGGCGCAGACCCTCGCTCGCGCCTGGCTGCAGCTGGGTTACTGCACCGTGCGGCCGAATTTTCGCGGTGTCGGCGCCAGCGAGGGCAGCTATGACGCCGGGCGCGGCGAAACGCAAGACCTGCGCGCCCTGGTGAACCACTACAGCGCCACCCTGGCGGCGCAGCTCGAGCTGCAAGCCACAGCGCTGCCGCTGGCTCTCGCCGGGTTTTCCTTCGGCGCCTTCGTCGCTGCGCAACTCGCCCAAACGATGCGCGCCGAGGACCGCAGCATCGGCCATCTCACACTGGTGGGCCCGGCGGTGGTCAATTTTCCCGTGCCAGCCCTGCGGCAGGGCGATGGCACGCAACTGGCCGAACGCGCGCTCGTCATCCACGGCGAACAAGACGATGTGGTCCCGCTCAGCGCCGTGCTCGACTGGGCGCGGCCGCAGCAGCAGCCGGTCCTGGTGATGCCCGGGGCCGGACATTTCTTCCACGGCCTGCTCACGCCACTCAAAGAGTGGGTCACAACCTGGCATGGCAGCGCGAAGAGCGATTGATCCGGCCTCGCCCGGCGCAGCGTCAGCAGGCATCCTTGCCGTGGACACAGGCCGATGCAATCTCATCAGCCCCAGGTGAACAATTTCACCGGCGCCGCACTCCAAATCGACATTCTTTTTAACGGCTTGTCATGTGTGGCGCTGCTATGGTGCGCAGTGTCACGACCCGGCCGCAGCGGGTCGCCGCAGCCCGCCCACCTGGCCGCCTTGTTCAACTGTTTCCATCTTTCTCACCCGAACCATGCCTTTCAAGATGCCCCGATCCCTGGCCCTGCTCGCACTGGCAGCAGCGCTGAGTTGCGCCTGCCTTGCCCAGGCCGCCCCGAAACCCGCCGCCGCACCCGCGCCCACATCCGCCCCGGTCGCCACGGGTGCCGGCAATGTGCCCACCGGGCCCACCGCGGCGCTGCTCGAATCCGTGCCGCTGCCCAATATGCAGGCACGCAGCTGGCTGGTGCTGGACATGACCAGCAACCAGATCCTGGCCGAACAGCATGCCAACCAGCAAGAGGCCCCGGCCTCGCTGACCAAGCTGATGACGGCCTACCTCACCTTCAAGGCGCTGAAAGACGGCTCCGTCAAGCTCAACCAGATGGTGACCGAAACCAACGAGGCCTGGCGCACCGGTGGCTCGCGCATGTTCATCGATCCGCGCGTGCCGGTGTCGGTCAACGATTTGATCCTGGGCATGATCGTGCAATCGGGCAACGACGCGGCGATGACCCTGGCACAGACCGTGGGCGGCTCGGTTTCGGCCTTCGTCGGCATGATGAACCGCCAGGCGCAGCAGTGGGACTTGAAGGACACGCATTTCATGGACCCGACCGGCCTGCCCGACCCGGGCCATCACACCACCGCGCATGATCTTTCCGTCATCGCCGCGCACATCATCCGCGACTTTCCCGCCGACTATGCCCGCTACTTCAAGGTCAAGGAATTCACCTACAACCACATCACCCAGCCCAACCGCGTGAGCCTGCTGTTCACCGACCCCTCGGTGGACGGCATGAAAACCGGCTACACCAAGGAGGCGGGCTACTGCATGATCACCTCGGCGCAGCGCAACTTCCCCAATGGCCCGCGCCGGCTGCTCACCGTGGTGATGGGCACGCCGAGCGAGCACGCGCGCGGCGCCGAGAGCGAGAAGCTGCTGAACTGGGCGTTCCAGAACTTCGACGACATCCATGTGGTGACGGCGAACAAGCCGGTGCTCGACGCCCCGGTCTGGAAGGGGGCGAAGGACCAGGTGCAGCTCGGCAGCTTCGACACCCTGGCGGTGAGCGTGCCGCGTGGCGACGGCGCCAAGATCAAGACCACGGTGCAGCGCCCCGACCCTCTGGTGGCGCCCATTGCCCGAGGCCAGAACATTGGCACGCTGCAAGTCACGCTCGACGGCAAGCCCGTGGCCAGCTACCCGCTGGTGGCGCTGGACGCCGTGCCGCAAGCCGGCTTCTTCAAGCGCGTGTGGGATTCACTGCGCCTGGCGATCAAGTAATGCTCAGTGGAGGGGCGCGGCACCAGCGCCCGCCGCGATGGCCGCCCCATGCTCCAGCCACTCGCCACGCAGCGAATGCGGCATCGCCGCGGTGATGCGCACCGGCAGCAGCGCGCCCGCCAGTTGGCTCACCCGGTGCGCCGGCACGGCGAAATTGACGATGCGGTTGTTGCCGGTGCGGCCCTGCAGTTCAGCTGCGTTCTTGCGGCTGGCGCCTTCCACCAGCACATGCTGCAAGGTGCCGACCATGGCTTGCGAGATCGCCTGCGCATGGGCCTCGATGCGTGCCTGCAAGGTTTGCAACCGCGCCAGCTTCCCGGCGGCCGGTGTGCCGTCGACCAGGTTGGCCGCGGGGGTGCCCGGGCGCGGGCTGAAGATGAAGCTGAAGCTGGCATCGAAGCCGACCTCGTCCACCAGCTTCAGAAGCTGCGCGAAGTCGGCGTCGGTCTCGCCGGGGAAGCCGACGATGAAGTCCGAGGAGATGGTGATGCCGGGACGCGCGGCGCGTAGCCGGCGCACGATGTGCTTGAACTGCAGCGCGGTGTA
This sequence comes from Thiomonas sp., assembly GCA_027443745.1. The sequence continues at coordinate 5,282 of DAIAZB010000554.1, forward strand.
GCCCCGCTTCATCGCCGCCAGAATGCGGTCGGAGCCATGCTGCACCGGCAGATGCACATGCGGCACGAGTTGCGCAATGCGGCCGTGCGCCTCGATCAGGCGCTCGGTGAATTCGTTGGGATGGCTGGTGGTGTAGCGCAGGCGCTCGATCCCCGGAACGGCGGCGACATAGTCCAGCAGCATGGCGAAATCACCCTCACCAGCGTCCGCCCCGCCGTCGAGCGGAGCCCGCCAAGCATTGACATTCTGCCCCAGCAGGGTGATTTCCTTCACCCCTTGCGCCGCGAGTTCCGCCACTTCGGTGAGCACGTCTTCCAGCGGCCGTGACACTTCCTCGCCACGGGTGTAGGGCACGACGCAATAGCTGCAATATTTGCTGCAACCTTCCATGATGGAGACGAAGGCGGTGGCGCCTTCGGCACGCGCCGGCGGCAGGTGGTCGAACTTCTCGATCTCCGGAAAGCTGATGTCCACCTGCGCCTGGCCGGTGCGCTCGCGCGCCGCCAACAACTCCGGCAGTCGATGCAGGGTTTGCGGGCCGAACACCAGATCGACATACGGCGCGCGCGCGACGATGGCCGCACCCTCCTGGCTGGCCACGCAGCCAGCCACGCCGATACGCAGCCCGGGATTAGCGGCTTTCAGCGCGCGCAACCGGCCCAGGTCGCTGAACACCTTGTCCTGCGCCTTCTCGCGGATCGAGCAGGTGTTGAGCAGGATGAGATCGGCGTCCTCCGGTTTGTCGGTTGTTTCATAGGTCTGGTCGGCGTCGAGCACATCGGCCATCTTGGCCGAGTCGTACTCGTTCATCTGGCAACCAAAGGTCTTGATGTAGAGCTTTTTCATGGCGATGCATGCAGGTCAAGCGCCGAGGCGCGAGCAGGTGCGCAGCGGCGAGAGCGATCGGGCTGGCAGGAGTGCTTGGGCGGGGCCGGTTCAGCCCGCGCCGAAGCCGCAGTTCGATGCGGCACTGGGCACCGTGGCCAGCGACGGATCCTTGGGACTCACGAGCCAGACGCGGAACACGCTGCCCGAAGCGTCGCGCAGAAACACGACCGCGCTGTCCAGCCCCGGCAATTGGCCGGTCAGCACCACGCGCTGATCGGCATCGAGCACACGCACGCCCGGACCCAGGGTGTAGGGGATGCAGTTGATGGTGATGTTCGGCCAGGCGCCGAAGGCGGCCACGCCTTTGAGACTGCCGCCCGGGAACAGGCGCTCCATCTGGGCTTGCGCCAGGCCGGCGCTCAGCATGCCGAGCAGCATGGCAAGGCCGAGCCGAAGGCTTGCCGAACGCAGGGAATTGGTGCGAAACACGCGGTTCATGGTGTTGATCCAGAGGCGTGAAGGTCGTTCGACCCGAACTTGCCGCAGGGCCCGACAGGCACGCAGCACTGGCCAAAATGGTAGCAGCCGTGGCGTCCCGGCAGACACTCCGCGGTGATCGATGGGCACGACCTCAGTCGTACACCTCGGCCCCCGCCAAGCCCGGTGCCGCCGCATCCTTGGCCGCCAGGCTGGGCTGATCGTCCGGCAGGTTCAGCCCAGCCAGCGGCCAGGTGATCGCCAGTTGCGGGTCGTTCCACACCAGATTGCGGTCATGCTCGGGGTACCAGTAATCCGTGGTCTTGTAGAGGAAGTCGGCGCTCTCGCTCAGCACCACGAAGCCGTGGCCGAAGCCCGGCGGCACCCAGAGCTGGCGCTGGTTGTCGGCGGAGAGTTCCACCCCCACCCATTGCCCGAAGCGCGGCGAGCTGCGCCGCAGGTCCACCGCCACGTCCCACACCGCACCCGCCACGGCGCGCACCAGCTTGCCCTGCGGCTTGACGAGCTGGTAGTGCAGACCGCGCAGCACCCCGCGCACCGAGCGCGAGTGGTTGTCCTGCACGAACTCCACGTCCAGCCCGGTGGCGGCAGCGAAGGCCTTGCGGTTGTAGCTCTCGAAGAAAAAGCCGCGGGCGTCGCCGAAGACCCGGGGCTCCAGGATCAGCACCTCGGGCAAGGCGGTGGGGATGACGTTCATGCCGCCCCCTGCAGCAGCTTGAGCAGGTACTGACCGTAGCCGTTCTTTTTCATCGGCTCGGCCAGGGCTTGCAACTGCGCGGCGTCGATCCAGCCGGCGTGGTAGGCGATTTCCTCGGGGCACGCAACCTTCAGGCCTTGGCGCTTCTCGATGGTGGCGATGAACTGGCCGGCTTCGAGCAGGCTGTCGTGGGTGCCGGTGTCCAGCCAGGCGTAGCCGCGCCCCAGGGTCTGCACCTGCAGCGTGCCCTGCTCCAGGTAGACGCGGTTGACGTCGGTGATCTCCAGCTCGCCGCGCGGCGAGGGTTTGAGGCTGGCGGCGATGTCGCACACCTGGCGGTCGTAAAAGTACAGCCCGGTGACGGCGTAGCTGCTTTTGGGCCGGGCGGGCTTTTCTTCGATGCTGATGGCGCGGCCCGTCGCGTCGAACTCGACCACGCCGTAGCGCTCGGGGTCGTGCACGTGGTAGGCGTAGACGGTGGCGCCCACGCTCTGGGCGTTGGCGGTTTTCAGCGAGGCCTGCAGGTCGTGGCCCCAGAAGAGGTTGTCGCCGAGCACCAGCGCGCTGGCGGCGTTGCCGATGAAGTCGCGGCCGATGAGAAAGGCTTGCGCCAGGCCGTCGGGGGAGGGCTGCACGGCGTAGTGCAGGCTCAGGCCCCACTGGCTGCCGTCGCCCAGCAGTTGGGCAAAGCGCGGGGTGTCTTGCGGGGTGGAGATGATGAGCACGTCGCGGATGCCGGCGAGCAGGAGGGCGCTCAAGGGGTAGTAGATCATCGGCTTGTCATACACCGGCAGCAGTTGCTTGCTCACCGCCTGGGTGACGGGGTACAGCCGCGTGCCGGAGCCGCCGGCGAGGATGAGGCCTTTGCGTGACTGGGGCAAGTTCATGAACGATCCGCGTTGCATGCCATGGGAATGAGGGGTGACCAGGAGCTTACAAAACACGGCCGACTCGGACGCGCAATGGGTAAAAGATGTTAAACGCCCGCCTTGTGGACTGAAGCCCCATCGGGCGGCGCCTGAGGCGATCGATGAATGCCCGATTTCCGGTTGTGCCCCCGTGTATGACAAATCGGGGGTCGAGGTATTGGCGCCGTGCCGACAGGCGAGCGTGTTCCAGGTTGTGCAGGTGGGTGCAGCCCTTCGTTTGCAGCATTCGGCTATCTTGCTGCGAGCGAGACAGCGTCGGCGTTCAGGGTGCTGGAGCAGGACACCGACTCGTTCACTCAAACGCCCAAGCCCTGGCGCACCTCTGACCATCAATCAACGTGACTCCCGACACTGCCTATGTCGACCTGACGCCCGATCGCCTACTCAACGCCATCGACACCCTCGGCACGCGTTGCGATGGCCGGCTGCTGCAATTGAACAGTTTCGAGAACCGCGTCTACCAGGTCGGGCTCGAGGACGGCAGCCAGCGCATCGCCAAGTTTTACCGGCCCGGACGTTGGAGCGATGCTGCCATCCTCGAAGAGCATGCGTTCACCCTCGAGCTGGCGGAGCGGGAGATTCCCGCCGTGCCGCCGCTGTCGTTCAACGGGCAAACGCTGCACCATGGCGAGGGCCATCGTTTCGCGCTGTTCGCCAGGCAGGGCGGCAGGACGCCGGAGCTCGAGCACGACGAGACACTCGAATGGCTGGGGCGTTTCCTCGGCCGCATGCATGCGGTTGGTGCCAGCGGCGCGTATCAGGCACGGCCTTCGCTCGACATCCAGAGTTTCGGCCTCGAGCCACGCAATGTGCTCGTTGCCGGAGATTGGCTGCCCGCGGACTTGCGGCCGACCTGGATCAGCATCGCCGACCAGGCGCTCGAGGGCGTGAGCCGCGCCTATCAGCTAGCCGGCGACGTGCAGACGCTGCGGCTGCACGGCGACTGCCATGCCGGAAACCTCCTGTGGACCGACGACGGCCCGCATTTCGTCGACTTCGACGACAGTCGCAGCGGACCCGCGGTGCAGGATCTGTGGATGCTGCTCTCTGGCGACGCGGCGGGCATGCGGCGCCAGCTCGCGGCACTGTTGCGCGGCTACGCCATGTTCCGCGTGTTCGACGACCGCGAGTTGCATCTCGTCGAGGCGCTACGCACGCTGCGCCTCATCCACTACAGCGCCTGGATCGCCAGCCGCTGGCACGACCCGGCCTTCCCGGCCGCCTTCCCCTGGTTCGGCAGCACCCGCTACTGGCAGGACCGCATCCTGGAGTTGCGCGAGCAAGTGGCGCTGATGCAGGAACCTCCGCTGCTCTGAGCAACCTCAGGGCCAGACGCCGTTTGTTCCCCACGGGGGAACGCCACGTGGCGCGGCGCGGAGCACAAAGAAAAAGGGGCGGCGATTTCTCGTGCCCCTCTCGAATGTGCTGGTGGCGCTTCAGGGAGGAGGGGCCCCCAATTCACCACCCGAGGCACAGTCCGAAGTGGCGCAATGTGGTTGATGGACCACTGATTGTGCCAGCTGGCTTGTCGCTAAGATGAGCCAATGGACCAGTCGCCGCTGAACGAAACCGACCTCCGCCGATTTCTCGAACTCTTTCAAGACCACTTGGCACCTCGGCTTGATACATACGAGCAGGCGATCTACCTTTACGTTTTTCGCCACAGTCGCCTTGTTGGTCTCGATGAAGTGACCATCGGCTTCAAGTCGGCGAGGAGTCGGCTCGCCACAGGAATAGGCGAAGACGGCAAGCCCATGTCGGAAGGCACGGCTTACAAGAAGGTTGCATCCCTGCAAGCGAAGGGCTGTCTGACCGTCGTTCGCACCACTCACGCCGGGCGGCTGATACGGCTGCACTTGCCGAGCGAGATGCCGGGATTTGTCCAGGAGGAGCAATCGCTCCCGCCCCTGACTTTGGAAGAGATGGATTTCTTCGAGGTTCCCGAGAACCGAGAACGTCTACTCAAACGCGAAGGCTTCCGCTGCTTCTACACGTTGAAGGAGCTGACGAGAGACAGCTTCATCGTAGAACATGTCGTGTCTCGACCGAGCGGGAACAACAGCTACCGAAACTGTGTTGCTGCCTCACGCGAGTCCAATAACAAAAAGGGCGCCACTTCTGCGGGCGACTTCCTACGCCGCTTGTTTCGGGAAGGCTACCTCACGGAAAGCGAATTCGAGGGGCGGCAGCAGGCGCTGAGGGACTTAGTCGAGGGGCGTTTAATTCCGCCGATGGACTAAAACTCGAACGTCGCTTGCGGGCAATTGGGGCGAGGGATGCTGCTGCTTGCATCGCCTGCCATGCCCGGTCGTTTTGCTCTTTGACCCACTGCACTTCGGCTCGCCATGCTGCCAGCCGCTGGCGGTGAGCACGCACCGCCCGATCATGCTCGGACTCGACGCCCAGCACGCTTAACACCTTGCACCAGACACGCTCGACCAGCTTCGCAGGCGGCATAGGTGATTTCGGTGCAGGGGGCAGCGATGCACGTTGCGGCATCTGCTTCGCGGCCTGCATCGCTCCATAGAACTGCCTCACCTCGGAGTGCTTCGCCTCGCTGCCCGGCTCGCCCCGACGGATGCCGAGCGGTGCGAGGGCATCGGCGTAAGAGGACTGCAATTGACGCAGGCTCGCTCGGTTAAACAGGAGCTTGCTATCCAGCTTCCAGCCGTTCGCAGCTCGCACGCGAGGAACGATCAGCACGTGAGCATGCGGGGTTGACTCTCGCTCGACGTGAAGCACGATGGACGCCAGTTGGTCGGGCCACTGGCGTTTGACCCACGCGAGCGTGGCCACGGTCCACGCCTTCATGCGGTCGTGATCGAACACGCCCGCTTGGTCCTCTCGTCCTGGCCGGAAGTAGCTAGGACTCGCGGACAGGACGACCTCGCGGCAAAGCACGGTCTCGCGGTTACGACGCTTGGCCCCATCGAGCAGATGGCCCACTTCTTGGACCACCGGCTCGGAAGGACGAAACCCGCAGGAGCTAGGCTCCGTGCGGGTTTCGGGCGTTCTGGTGGCGCTTCAGGGACTCGAACCCCGGACCTGCGGATTATGATTCCGTCGCTCTAACCAACTGAGCTAAAGCGCCAAACCTGGAATTATAAACATGGCGATGCGCCGCTGAGCGCGCACAAGGCAGCGCATCCGGAGGGCTCTCGACGTCAACGCTGCTCGAAACGCGGCGCGCGCTTCTCGAGAAAAGCGGCCATGCCCTCCTTCTGGTCGTGCGTGGCGAACAGGCTGTGGAAGCTGCGGCGCTCGAACAACATGCCTTCGGCCAGCGGCGCCTCAAAAGCCCGGTTGACGCATTCCTTGGCCATCATCACGGCCTGTAACGGGTGGCTGGCGATGATCTGTGCCGCGCCGAGCGCTTCGTCGAGCAGTTTGTCCGCGGCAACCACGCGCGACACCAGACCGGCGCGCTCGGCCTCGGCCGCATCCATCATGCGGGCGGTGAGCACCAGATCCATGGCCTTGCTCTTGCCGACCGCGCGTGGCAGGCGCTGGGTGCCACCGGCGCCGGGGATGATGCCGATCTTGATTTCAGGCTGGCCGAATTTGGCGTTGTCGGCAGCGATGATGAAGTCGCACATCATCGCCAATTCGCAGCCGCCGCCCAGGGCGTAGCCGGCCACCGCGGCGATGACGGGCTTGCGCACCGTCCCGATGCGTTCCCAGTTGCGGGTGATGAAGTCCTGGCGATAGGCCTCGGTATAACTTTTGTTCGCCATCGCGGCGATGTCGGCGCCGGCGGCGAAAGCCCTGTCGCTGCCGGTGAGCACGATGCAGGCGATAGCGTCATCGGCATCGAACGCCGACAGCGCCGCGCCGAGTTCATCCATCAACGCGTCGTTCAGCGCGTTGAGCTGCTTCGGCCGGTTGAGGCGAATGAGGCCGACGCGGCCCTGGGTTTCAGTGAGCAGGTGCTCGTAAGGCATGGCGGGTTCCGTCTGGGGGCTGACAATGCCGCAAGCATAGGACGGAAACCGGGGTCGCCCGCGGGGTGCGCAACGGCCTCCTGGCGGGTTCGCGCGGCGCGGCGGAACAAGCGCTCAGTGTCGGCCTCGGTGCGGCGCGGTGCCGCGGGCCGGACGGTGCCGGCTTCAAGCGCAAACCAGTGTCGGCAGTGTCGCGGCATGACTCAAACCCCCAGCCAGCGTTTGCGCCGCTGTGCTGCAGCGGCTGTGGCAGACGGCGCCACGCTGAGCGTCACCGGCCCAGGCACCGGCGCAGGAAACGCCGCCTGAAGTTGCACCAGGCGTGCATCACGCATGACATGCGCCTGCCAGGCATCTCCCGTGCGTGCGCGCGCATGCAGGCGCTTGATTTGGTCCGGGTTGGCACGCTGGCCGTTGATGGCAAGCAGGATATCGCCAGGGGCCAGGCCCGCCTGCTCGGCCCATCCCCTGGTCAACACCTGCCGCACTTGCGGCCAGCCGTGCGCATCGTCGAGCCTTAGCCCCAGACTGCTAAGGGCGTCGGCCTTGCCCTGATTCCAGCGTACACCCACGCTGGCCAGCAGACGCCGGAGCGGGAGTGTGTCGCAGCCATGCACATGCCGGACAAACAAGCCCCGCAAATCCAGGCCGCTGACTTCGCGCACCAGCGCGGGCAAGGCGTCCTCGGGCACACCCTGGCTCTGCAAGGGCGCGTCGTCACGGCCGTAGCGGCGCCACAGCAGGCGCATCACGTCGTCCAGCGTGCTTGAGCTGCGGC
>DAIAZB010000555.1 GCA_027443745.1 Thiomonas sp.
ACGATGAATTCTTCGTCCTGCAGACCCCGTTCCCACTGCCCGTTGGTGAACATGTGCGTGTGGATCGGAGGATCGGCGATCAGGTGGGTGTTCTGTGGGGCGAGGTGATCCAAGGCCGCGCAGGCATGCGGGTCGAAGATCAGGGCCGAGGCCTTCTGGAAGGTGCTGGCTGAGGCGCGCAGGGTAGGAAGACAGATCGACGCAAATCTTGCGCGAGGGCAGCGGCTCCGCACCGAGAACGAAGCGCGCGATGCGCAAGTACAGCGGGCCGCGCTGGCCGTTTGCGACGGAATGGAGAAAGCAGAGCGACGGTGTTAACCGGGACCGTGACTCATATCGGAAGTCTCAGCCTTCGAGTTCGAGACGGTGCTCAATGCGCTCGAGGCGCTCCTCGAGGTGCGCCTGCCGCGCTAGTGTAGTGCGTCAATTAGAAGTGTTCTTATTCAAGGCGGCGCGAGCGCGGGTGACCTTGGCGAGGATGTCGGTGGCCTTGGCGGTCCAGATGAATAGCTTGGGTTTGGCGTTGTGCGCGGCGATGTACTCGTTGATGGCGGCCTCCAAATCGGGCATGTTGGTGAACACGCCGCGGTGGATGCGCTTGTCGGTGATGTCGCGGAAGAAGCGTTCGGCCATGTTGAGCCAGGAAGAGCTGGTGGGCGTGAAGTGCAGATGAAAGCGCGGATGCCTGGCCAGTTCCGCCGCACGCTCGTTGTGTGCGCAAAAACCGCCGCGGAACGGATCCGGGCACCGTATCCGTCCCATCGGCGCACGCCGCTTCATCCGACGACGTTCACCGCACGGCTTCGCGGGAATTTCGCAACTTGCTCAGTAGAATTAGGGCAACCCGGCATCCAGTGCCGCCAGCTTCTGCTGCCACTGTTCCCGCCCGTCTCTAGGGATCTTCGCGTTTCGGACGGTCTGTCGCCGCAGGTGTCGTTGCAGGTCATCCGTGCTCCAGCCGCACTGGACCGCGTGCCTGACGAATGATCGCTTCAGGTTCCGTGCACTGAGCTGCCGTGGCCCTTTTTCCGCGGCACGGGGCAGCTTTATCCGCCGGATAATCCGCGCGACCGTTACGGTCGACACCGGGTTCCCCGTGCGCACGCCGGTGACCGCATACCTGGAGCGGCCTCGAGCCGCGTCATAGGTAAGCCACGCACGCAAGACAGCAGATGGAGCCAGACTCCACTCACCTATCGACTCGCTATCGGTGACACGTATTGCCAGCTCGTCATTGCGTACCCGGATATGCTGGCGACACAGGGCCGCAATTTCGGTTGGATTGAGACACAGCCAGAAGGCTAGGCCCGCAACAAACCGTTCACGCGCCTTGAGCAAGCCGATCCGCTTATTTTCCAGCGGCGGACGGACCACCCGATTCAACTGCCTAGCTGTGACAGGTGCTGATGGTGCAGGCTTTCGATCAATGCGAGGCCACGCTACAGGAGTGGCCAAGCTGGAAGTTACCCGGCCCTGGGCAGCTGCCCATCTAAGCCACGCCCCGACGATTCTGCGCGCTTGCCCAAGGGAGGAAGCGAGCAGCGGCTTGGAGATCCCCAGTGCCTGAAGCTCCCGTGGATTGGATGAACTCACGCAGCGCCCGAACTTCCTGACCATCTCAGCGTCGATCGTTGAAGGAGTGGCGTCAGACATCCGGGCCCAGCGGTTGAAACGATCGAGTTCCGTCCGGTAGGCCCTGCGGGTGACGTCGGATATCTCGATCTCCAGAAGCCAGTCATTCGCTAGGCCTTCAAAGCCCTGGAGCTGCCTGAGAGGGGATTTTTTTCTTGACATATGAATGATTATATTTATAATTGACTACATGCGGTACCGCAAACCAAAAACTCGCGGTGATTCCCTCGGCCAGTTCTTCACGCCGCCGAAAATTGCGTCCCTGCTCGCAGCGGGCCTCAAGCGCGCGCCGGACTCCCTGCTCGAGCTTGGAGCCGGATGTGGCGCGCTCGTATCAGCCGTCCTCTCGCGCTATCCGCAATCTCAGGCGACGCTGGTCGAACTCGACGGTAAATTGCTTAAGCACCTTCGCCACGAATTCCCGACGCACCATGTGCTCGGTGGCGACGTCCTCGCGCGGGTCAACAAGTTGCCGATTGAATCGGCCTACGCGGCGGTCGTGGGCAATCCGCCATTCGGCGAATTCGCCGTGAAGCCCAAGGACCAGTTGGCTCTCCGGAGCCTGTTTCCTGGTTGTGATCGTGGCGGCTGGATGCGACAGGACTTGGCATTCCTGCACGAGAGCTGGAATCGCGTCGCCCCGGGCGGTGAGCTGGCCGTCATACTGGCTTCGCCAATCGTCAGCGCCCCGATCTTCACCGAGGTCAGGCGTTGGCTATTCGCCGAGGCCGGGTATGTGTCGGTCCGCGAGCTTCCCGAGAATGCTTTCGAGGGCGCCGAAGTAGGTACTTATCTTCTGACGATCCGGCACCGCGGTCGTGGCCGACGCGCGCGTTCCATCCAGGTGGACCGCTACCGGGGAGATGTCCTATCACGGACCCGGATCGAGCTTTCACTCGAAGCCGCCGTTGAGCGCATGGACTATCGGTTCCATGCGATTCAGGCGACCGCGGGCAGGCATTGGAAGAGAGCCCCCTCCCTCGAGTCGCTGGGTGCCCAGGTGGTCAGAGGGAGCCGATCGCACGGGGAGTTCGTGAAGGCGGAAGTGCCCCACGTCCATACGAGCGACTTCACCAGCGACTCGATCCGCCTTCGCTTGGGTCAATGCCTCGAGGATGGGTTCCAACTGGCCGAACGCGGCGATATCCTCGTGCCGAGGGTCGGCTCCCGTTGCCTGCCGCGCGAGGCCATGGTTGTCTCGGGAGCCCGGCCGATCACCGAGGCGGTCTTCCGGATTCGCGTCGCACGCGCCAATCGGGCACGGGTGTTCGATGCGCTGGCGAGCGAATCGGGGCGCATGTGGCGCATGGCCCACGCCCGAGGCTCCTGCGCGAAGTTTCTGACCGTGTCGGACCTGCTGCGGTTTCCGGTGGTTGCCCGTTGAGGTACGCGGCGGGATTGGTCGTGGCGGGTCTCCGGATTTTCGGCGCACATCAACTTCGGTCGACGAGGTAGCGGTGGATCGCGCCCACACCTTCGGTCCGACCCTCCAGTTTGACCGGGAAGTCGTACTTCAGTCGGATGTTGTCCCGGCAGCACGCAAACAGGACGATTCCGATGGAACTAGGTTTTGACCCCAGCGGGGCGATGATCAAGCGCTCGCCTTGCCCAACGGCCTGGCAGGATTTCTTCAGGCACTCGTAGGTCGCCTTGGGATTGTTGGCTCCAGCAAATGCTAGCTCACAAGAGCGATGCTTGCTGATCACCCTCTCATGCGGTAGCAGGGCATGCATTTCCCAAGTCATACGGTATGGCGGAACCCCGAAGATTAGGGTTACGTGTTTGATGAAGTTGCCATCGTCATCCTGCAGGATGCGATCCAGACGATCGGCCTCGAATCCAAGACATGCCACCAGCCGGCCGCCCTCGTCGTCGCGCAGTTCGTTGGCGAATCCCGGAACGGACTTCAGCCCGCGGAACTTGTCGGCGAACGTGAACGCATAATCCATGCTGATTGCTACGGTCGACGGCTTGTAGTGCGCTGGCTCGGCATAGACGAAACCCAGACATCGCCGATCCTCGGCGTTGTATAGGAAGGCCCGGCTCAGGATCAGCATTTCCACCGGGTCCAGTGACGTCGCTTCCAGCAGGATCATCGCCTCCGGGAATGCCTGCCGGATGCTGTCCAGGTCCGAGGCACGAAAAACCTCGTCTCCCAGCTTCAGATGGAATGTCTCGGGGTCGTAGTCCACCTCGACGACGTGGTTCGCGCTGTTGCGGGCAATCTCCAGAGAACGACTACCCCGCTCGTCGATGGCTTGGCTCACGAAAACCAGGCCGAAAGTCTCAGGCGTACTCGCGGCAGACGGGGCGATCAGGCGCATGTCTGCGAACCGGATCATTCGAACAGATCCCTGGAACGATCGGACGGTTCTTCCTGGCTCTCCCACCTTGCAATGTAGTCCTTGAGCAGCAGTTCGAAGTGGCTATCCGTGCCGGTGAAGATCAGGTTGATCTCGGAGGCCTTGAGCGTCAGCTTGCGTCGCTTTCGGTAACTGATGCCGAAATGCGCGCTGTAAATCGGATTAGGGACATAATCGTGCTGCGCCAGCGAAGAATCGGCCTTATTCTTGGTGTCCTCCTCTTCGTAGAGGACCGACCAGATCAGCGCCTCGCGCAACAGAGACTGCGTTGCTTCGCTCAACGCTTCCTTGTCAGCACCGTCAATTGAGAAATGGTTGATCTCCGGCTCGCTCAGCGTGGGTCGTCTATGTGCAGCCTGGAACAGGCGACCCAAGCGCTTGAGGAGGGGCTCCAGTTCGCGTCCACGAAGTCCCAAGTTAGGGATGTCCTTGAGCAAGACGGAACTGGTGTCCTTGGCAGCCAAGGCTTGGATATCTTCAGGGATCGATTCCACACTGGCGATGGCATCGGAAGCGGTACTGAACGCTGCTTCGCGAAGCGCCGTATGGCAGAACTCGATGAAGAAACGCAGGTTTGGTGCCGCCATCTGGCAATACCGATCGAACCCTGCATAGAGCGGATTGGCGCGGCGAGGCAAGCCGTCATAAAGATAGAAGAGTGCGCCATGTAGGTTGTTGCTGATCCAGTCAAAAAACGGATTGTCCCGCCCTTGCGCTGGGCTATAGTTCCGCAGGTGGTCCAGCACATTGGACGGCCCGGGCGCGTCGCGATTCAGGATGAATCCGGCGACGGTGCTGGCCGCCGGCTGGTCGGGCCGCCAGAAATCTTCTGGCGATAGATTACTGGCCTTGTGCTTTTTCAACCCACGAGTGGCTACCTCCCGCCAGCGCTTGCGCAGCGGCCCATCGTTGTTCACCCCGGCAGCGATCTCGGGCGCAGCCTTGCCGGGCAGCAAGGTACCAGCAGCTTCCTTGATGGCTTTCCGGTATCCATCCGCACGCCGCTCGTTGAGACGCTTCGGATCCCGTAGTCGCTCAACGTCGAAGGACGGGCAATGAATGTCCGTCTGCTTGTTGAATTTCATCAACAACAACTCGGCGGCCAGCACCTTGAAATCCATCTCCGTCCCCAGCCGCTCCTCGAGGTCAATTGTGCGGATGTCGTGGGTCTCGACGATCTGTTCGTTGCCGCTGGTCACAAGATTGTCGACCGAGTCCCGGCGCATAGCCAAGCTGAACGAGTACCGATTCTTCGGATGCTTGACTAAGTCGCAAATCAACTGCTGCTGAAACGGCTTGAGGTTCTCGAACTCGTCGACGAAGATGCGCAGGAACAGGCGCTCCAGGCGTTCGTCGGCATCGGCGATATCGTCGGCCAATTCGGAGAGCGCGTCGTCCAACCGAAAGAAACGTGGTGGATTTGTGTCAGGGTTTTGCAACCAGTGGCTGAGTTCGAATCGCCGATCTTTCGCAAACCGGCGAAGCTGCCCGTAGGTATCGATCTCCGTCCCGAGAAGAATGCCTACGCTGTCGGGCACTCGTCGGCTACGTAGGTCGATCACACCGCCGACCAGCGACGCGGAGCTGAGCGACTCGATAAAACAGCCGAATTCCTCGAGAACCACGGCGGCCACGTAATGGATGAATGCCATGCTGGCGTTCCTTTCGCCGATCCATTCGGGTTTCATCAGGTCGCAGAAGCCCGTGTCGGTCCGCCAATACAGTCCGATGCCCTGGCCGAACATCGACGCCGGCAGGTCGCGCCGGTTGCGACTGAGTTGCGACCGATGGGAGAAGTAGCGCAGGAAGATCGTCTTCCCGCACCCACGTCCCCCGACAATGCGCACCGACTTGCGGTCTCGATGGAGCGTCAGGCCATCGAAGAAGTACGGCACGATGAATTCATCCGTCACGTCAGCGCCGAGCAACTCGGCGCGGTTGTTGACGAACTCATCGATGATGCTCTCTGCCTTCATCAGGGTCGCCCTCTTAACGCCGCAGCAACGGTTTCCATTGGTCGCACTCGGACCAATAAGCCCGCAAGGTGTTGTTGGGCGTACGGTCGGGTAGTAGGACGGTCAGTTCCAGTGAGTGCCGGCTTTCCTGGCCGACCCCTTTGGTGCTCATCAGACTCTGGTAGAACTGGCGCGTTTCGGCAACAGTGTTATGGCCGTCACGCGCCCAAATGCCTGATTTCGAAACCAACTCACTGAAGAACGCCGAACTGTCATGTAGCGTCTCGACGGGCTTGACCTGGATCCTCGGGTGGTCTTGCCGGATCTTCTCGATGCCCTGCACAGCAGCCATCAACGGAACATACACGCACTGAGTCGTATCAGGCAGGTTCGCCAGTTTGTAGGCCCTGGCGAATTTGTTGAACTGGCTTCCGGTACCCAACAGGTCGTCGAGCAGCACCAGCAAGGGAGGCGGCGCCTTCCAAATGTTCTGGTTATCTGCGCGCACGAAGTATCGGTCCTCAATGCGCGCATTGATCCCGAACTTGCGCAAGACGGAGTCGCCACTGTTGCCGGGACGGGCATCCAGTTGCTGCCCGTCGACTGGCATGAATCGGATCGCTATCGGGGTACGAGCAGTCCGGTCATGAAACTTGTACTCCATGTCCTCGACGCAACGGAAGTTCCAAAGACTTGCGTCGCGCAGCAGGCCGGGAACAATGACCTCGATGATCTGCCGATAGCTGCTCTGCATCATCCGATCGGTTCGAATCACTGCGGCGCTGAGCATTTGCGCAGCAAGATACTGTTCCTCATCGGAAGAAAAGTTGCGCTTCCATGCATCGAATGCCGTTGCCGTGACGATGTCGATGGCGTTGTTGGCCACCAAACTCCTGAACCTCGTGAACACCTGTCGCGATAGGCCCTCATGGCCCCCAGGCACCACAAACGCCATGGCTAGTCCCCTTGTTTGCCGCGATTATTCCACAGCTGACGGAGCTCAGTGCAGACAAACCGCGGACGGTGCCCTTTCTTTCGGGACTGATCGATCTCGTGCAGGGGCTCGGCCTGCGTGCGGTGGTCGAAGGCTTGTCATCTCCCGAGCTGGTCGCGCTGGCCTGCATCATGGGTGCGGATGCGGGGCAAGAATACGCGCTGTCGCACCCCTTGCCGGCAACAGAGCTGCCGGCTTGGGTGCACGCCCCGGGCATTGATCAATCCGGCGCAACCGCTGGGTGAGCTCGCAGCGCTGGCCGCGCAGCTCACCCGATCGGGCGTCACCCGCTGAGGCAAGCTCTAGCTGCAGGATGATGCGCCCTGCTACGAGGCATCGATCAGATCGGCCACATCGAGAGAACGTCACATGCAGATGCGCTGCGTCGCATTTGGAGTGGTGGTGATCAGTGCAGCGCCATTGGCGGCATTGCAGGATTGCGTAAAGTCCGCAGCCGAACCAGGCTGGGGAAGGTGGGTCAGCGCGATGGCGGGCGCAACACCCCGACGCAGGGCGGCGATCAGCGCGGCGGCACGCGGCGTGATGCGGATGCTGAATGCTGTTTGCGCGGCGTGCGGTGCCGGCGCCACAGCCAGCATACCAAGCATCAGTGCAGCCAAGAGGCTGCGCCGATAGGACACGATGCGTGGGCGTGCCGGTCTTTGCATGGAATCCATGCTCGACCTGCGCAGCGGCCATCACTGTGCGCCGCGAGACGGAGCGCGCGCGGCATTGCAACGTTTTGTTGCGTTGTGAGCACGCGCACCTTGTTGCCGTCAGCGATGCATGGACATCGATGCCTACGTGCGATCCGGAGCCTCGGTGGCCACACCCAGAGTGGCCGGCACAGGGCGTTGCCGCAGCGGGTGCCACACGGCGCCGTGTCGGTTCGCGGCGCTCACGCTCGCGCACAAGGCCGCCGGAAGAGTCGAGTCCATGTCGTGGGTCGTGGAGTGATCACAGACGACGATCACGCCCGTTCGAACGCGACGCTCGCGAAGGTGGCCCATCGCGATATCGACATACAACGGCACGATGGTGGCATCGACCACGTCCAGCACGATCGTGGTTGTATCGGTACCGACGCGGTGCCCCGCGTCCTCGATCAACTCGCTGAGTGCGGCGCCGAGCGCTTCCACTCCGATCGCAGCGAGATCCTGCATCTGCGGACATGCAATTCGAAACACCGCGCCGTCATAGCCCGGCGCATCGAGCGTTTCCAAGCCGAACCCAGCCGTGATACCGGCGCTCATGGAATCCATCCCGTTCACCTCATCAATGGGCAGCATGCGTCAACCTGTTCGCGTCATCCGTCGCGAGCAGGCCGCAAGGGTATTTCTCGACGCATGGTCGTGCTGCAACGCTTCGTCAAGTTGTGCGCGGGTGCGCACATTGGGATCACGTGCGCGCTTCGTTCACATGCGCGACGTTCGGCTAGCGATGCGCGCACGGATGGGCGCACGATGACCGAAGCGTCCTCATCTGTCGGCGTGGCTTAACCTTGTCACCGATGCAACGCACCGATTTTATTGACCTTCCGCTGGCGCCCGTGTCATTTCTGCGAAATTCGGGACAGGGTTAAGCGCCTGAGCGTGCGCTGGTGACAGGTTTAGACATCATCGCCGTGGGCACTGGGCGGTATGGTGGAACCATCCGGAATCCATCCCACGCAGAGCTGCGCGTATCAGCCTCGAACCGCATCTCGTGGCCTTGGCCGGGATACGCCACCAGCCAGAACCCCGGCTCGCACAGCTTACGGATCAGCTCATCAGGCGCGCGATCTCCCGCACCGAT
>DAIAZB010000556.1 GCA_027443745.1 Thiomonas sp.
CGGTGCGGGTGTGCCGGCCGAGACGGTGAGCACTTCATAGCCCGTGTCCGTGACCAGAACGGTGTGCTCCCATTGCGCCGACAACGAGCGATCCTTGGTGACGATGGTCCAGCCGTCGGGCATTTCACGAATGTCGCGCCGACCGGCGTTGATCATGGGCTCGATCGTGAAAACCATGCCGGGACGCAGCTCCTCGAGGGTTCCCGGGCGGCCGTAATGCAGCACCTGCGGGTCTTCGTGGAACATGCGGCCAATGCCATGGCCGCAAAACTCGCGCACCACGCTGTAGCCGGCGCCCTCGGCAAAAACCTGAATGGCATGGCCGATGTCACCCAGACGAATGCCCGGCCGCACCCGCACGATGCCGTGCCACATGGCTTCATACGTCGTCTGGCAGAGGCGCTGCACATGGCCAGGTACCTTGCCGACCAGAAACATGCGACTGGTGTCGCCATGAAAACCGTGCTTGATGACGGTGACGTCGATGTTGATGACGTCACCGTCCTTCAACATCTTGTCGCCAGGAATGCCGTGGCAGACCACATGGTTCACCGAGGTGCAGATGGACGCCGGGTAGGGCGTGTAGCCCGGAGGCGCATAGTTCAGCGGGGCAGGAATGGCCTGCTGCACATTGACGATGTAATCGTGCGCCAGGCGGTCGAGCTCGCGCGTGGTGATGCCGGGTTTCACATGCGGCGTGAGGTAGTCCAGCACCTCGGAGCCGAGCCGGCCGGCGACCCGCATCTTGGCGATATCGTCAGGGGTTTTGATCGAAATACTCATGGTGGATGCATTATCTCACCGCGCATGCGGCTCGGCAGGCGTGGAGCCGGCGGCCGCATGCATCGCAGGGTGGCACCCTAAAATGCGCTGCGCGCAAGCTCGGCCTGCTCCGGCATCCATCGCCCTCTCCACGCCGTGACGCCCGGGCCCGGCGTGCTTGCTGCCCTTTCCTTCCACCTGCATTCCATCAAGCTTGTCCACTTCGCACGCGCCGTCCATGCATATTTCCACCTTCGAGGGCGCCCGGGCGCTGTCGCCATTCCGCCGTCGAGCGTTCATGCAGCGTCTGCAGGCGGAGCAACCTCGGCTGGCTGCCCTGGTGAGCGACTTTGATGCGCGCCTGTTGCATTGCGCTGTCACCGACAGCCAGCCCGACACCATCGTGCAGAATCGCCTGGCCGCTTTGCTGCGCTATGGACCGAACTACGACGGCCCGACCGAGGGTCCGGCGCTGCTGGTGATGCCGCGTCTGGGCACCATTTCCCCCTGGTCCAGCAAGGCGACTGACATTGCCCACAACTGCGGCGCTCCGGTGCACCGCATCGAGCGCGTGGTGGAATACCGCTTCGTCTTGAAGCCGGCGGGGCTGTTCAGCAAGGCACCCAGCCTGCGTGATGACGACCTGTTCGCACTCGGCAGTCTGCTGCACGACCGCATGACCGAAACCGTGGCCCTGCGGCGCGACGACGTCCAGCGCCTGTTCGCCGACCTTGCTCCCAAGCCGCTGCAGACGGTGGATGTGCTGGGGCAGGGGCGTGAAGCGCTGTTGCGCGCCAACGTGGCGCAGGGGCTGGCGCTGTCGGAGGATGAGATCGACTACCTGGCCGAGGCCTTCACGCAGCAGCTCAAGCGCAACCCCACCGACGTGGAACTGCTGATGTTCGCGCAGGCCAACAGCGAACATTGCCGCCACAAGATTTTCAACGCGCACTTCATCGTCGACGGTCAGCCCCAGCCTTTGTCGCTGTTTGGCATGATCCGCCACACACACGCCACCAGTCCGCAAGGCACGGTGGTGGCGTATTCCGATAATTCCGCGGTGATGCATGGAGGCGAGGTGCAGCGCTGGCAACCGCAGGGTGAGCAGCATCAGTACGCCACCGAGCCGGCGCTGGTGCACACACTGATGAAGGTGGAAACCCACAACCACCCCACTGCCATTTCTCCCTTTCCGGGTGCCGCTACCGGCGCCGGCGGTGAGATCCGCGACGAGGGCGCCACTGGGCGCGGCAGCCGGCCGAAGGCTGGCCTGGCCGGATTCCATGTGTCCAACCTGCGGCTTGACGCCGCGCAGCCCGAGCCCTGGGAGCGTGACGACGTCGGCCGCCCCGGCCATATTGCCAGCGCCCTGCAAATCATGATTGAAGGGCCCATCGGTGCGGCCGCCTTCAACAACGAGTTCGGCCGTCCCAATCTGGCCGGCGTGTTTCGCGTGTTCGAGCAGCCGGCTGGCGGACGCACCTGGGGCTACCACAAGCCCATCATGCTGGCCGGAGGCCTGGGCGAAGTGGCCGATGACCACACCCACAAACTGCCATTCGATGCCGGCACGTTGCTGGTGCAGCTCGGCGGCCCCGGCATGCGCATCGGCGTGGGTGGCGGCGCGGCCTCCAGTCTGGCCACGGGCGCCAACGCCGAGCATCTCGACTTCGACTCGGTGCAGCGCGGCAATCCCGAGATGCAGCGGCGCGCGCAGGAAGTGATCGACGCCTGCCGCGCCCTGGGCACCGCCAATCCCATCCTGGCGATTCACGATGTCGGCGCCGGCGGCCTGTCGAATGCCTTTCCCGAACTGGTCGAAGGGGCCGGGCGTGGCGCCCGCTTCGAGTTGCGCGACGTGCCAGTGGACGAGCACGGCATGAGCCCTCGCGAGATCTGGTGCAACGAGAGCCAGGAGCGTTACGTGCTGGCCATGGCCCCACAGTCGCTGGATGCGTTCGCCGCGCTCTGCGCGCGCGAGCGTTGCCCCTTCGCCGTGGTCGGTCGCGCGCTAGCCGAACCACAACTGCAGGTGAGCGATGCGCTGCTGCCCGAGCAGCCGGTGGACATGCCGCTCGCGGTGCTGCTGGGCAAGGCGCCACGCATGGTGCGCGATGTGCAACGCCTGGCCATGAACCTGCCTGACGTGGACCTCACCGGCGTGACACTTGAGTGGGCCTGCACCCAGGTGCTGCGCCACCCCAGCGTGGCCAGCAAGCGTTTTCTCATCACCATCGGCGACCGCACCGTGGGCGGGCTGTCGCACCGCGATCCCATGGTCGGTCCGTGGCAGGTGCCGGTAGCCGACTGCGCCATCACCCTGGCCGACTATGCCGGCACGCGCGGCGAGGCCATGGCCATGGGCGAGCGCACGCCGCTGGCGGTGAGCGACGCGCCCGCCTCCGGTCGCATGGCCGTGGCCGAAGCCATCACCAATCTGCTGGCAGCGCCCATCGCCTCGCTGGCGCAGGTCAAGCTGTCGTGCAACTGGATGGCCGCCTGCGGTCAGCCGGGACAGGACGCAGCGCTGTTCGACACCGTGCAGGCCGTGGCCATGGAGCTTTGCCCGGCTTTGGGCATCGGCGTGCCCGTGGGCAAGGACTCGCTGTCCATGCACACCCGCTGGCAGCAGGATGGCGAGAGCCGTGGCGTGACCTCACCGGTCTCGTTGCTGGTCTCGGCCTTCGCCGTGCTGGCCGATGTGCGCGGAGCCTTCACGCCGCAATTGCGGCTCGACGCTGGCCCCAGCGTGCTCATCCTCATCGATCTGGGCCACGGCAGACAGCGCATGGGTGGAAGCATTCTGGCGCAGGCGCTGCAACAGACAGCCGCGCCCGTGCCCGATTTGGACGACGCGCAAGACCTGCTGCGCCTCACGGCCGCGCTTGGCACTCTGCGCGAACAGGGCAGGGTACTGGCTTACCACGACCGCAGCGACGGCGGCCTGTGGGCGGCAGCTTGCGAAATGGCGTTTGCCGGCCGCACCGGCCTGGCGCTCAACCTCGATCTGCTGATTGCCGCGGCCGAGGCCATGCCCGATGAAGGTGACGCCAAAAATTGGGCTGGACAGGTGGCCGAGCGCCGCAACGACCTGGCATTGCGCGCGCTGTTCAACGAAGAGCTGGGTGCAGTATTGCAGGTGCGAGCCGCCGACCGCGACGCCGTGCTCCAGACCCTGCGCGAACATGGCCTCTCGGCCTGCAGCCACGTGGTCGGGCAGGTCACCGAGCACGACATCATCGAGATCTGGCGCGACACGCAAAAAATTTGCAGCGAGACCCGCACCACCTTGTTGCGGCATTGGGACCATGTGTCGCACGCCATCGCACGCTTGCGCGACAACCCGGAATGTGCCGACGCCGAGCATGCCGCCGTCCAAGGCACTGACCCCGGGCTGCACGCGGCGCTGGCGTTCGATGTGCGTGAAAACATTGCCGCGCCCTTCATCGCGACCGGTGCCCGCCCGCAGGTCGCCATTCTGCGCGAGCAAGGCGTGAACTCACAGCGCGAAATGGCCTGGGCCATGCACCAGGCCGGTTTCGACGCCTTCGACGTGCACATGAGCGACCTCATGACGGGCCGGGCGCAACTGACCGACTTTCGTGGCTTCGTTGCCTGCGGCGGGTTCAGCTACGGCGACGTGCTGGGCGCGGGTGAGGGCTGGGCGCGCTCGATTCTGTTCAACCCGCAGCTGGCCGACGACTTTGCGCGTTTCTTCAGCCGCAGCGACACCTTCGCCCTGGGTGTGTGCAACGGATGCCAAATGCTTGCCGCGCTGGCGCCGATGATTCCGGGCGCACGCGCCTGGCCGCGTTTCACCCGCAACAAGTCCGAGCAATACGAAGCTCGGCTGGCCATGGTGGAGGTGCTGGCCTCACCCTCCCTCTTCTTCAACGGCATGGCCGGAAGCCGCATGCCCATTGTCGTCGCCCATGGAGAAGGTTATGCGGACTTCTCGCAACAAGGTGACGCCGCGGTCGTGCATCGCACCATGCGCTTCGTCGACGGCAACGCCCAGCCGACCGAGACCTATCCCTTCAACCCCAACGGCAGCGCGGGTGGCCTCACCAGCGTGACCACGGCGGATGGCCGATTCACCGCTCTCATGCCGCATCCCGAGCGAGTCTCCCGCGGTTTGCAGTTCAGTTGGGCGCCGTCAGCGTGGGGCGATGCTTCGCCCTGGATGCGCATGTTCCACAACGCCAGGGCATGGTGCGCCTGAGCCCTTTGCCATGGCTGCGATGAGCCCGGCCACCAGCCCGAACTTCGGCCCACGACGCGTGCGTCTCGGTGGGCTCGACACCCTGCGCGGTGTGGCCATTGTCTGGATGATGAGCTTTCATTTCAGTTTCGACCTGAACTGGTTCGGCTTCATCCACACCGACTTCTACACCAGCCCCTGGTGGCTGTGGCAGCGCATCTGCATCGTCAGCCTGTTCCTGTTCACGGCCGGCCTGGCGCAAAGCTATGGCGATGCGCGAGGCCGGCGCGAGGCCGCGTTCTGGAGGCGCTGGGGGCAGATTTTCGGCTGCGGCCTGCTGGTGGTGGTCGGCAGTTACCTGGCGTTTCCGCAGAGCTTCATCTACTTCGGCATCCTCCAAGGCGTGGCCGTGATGCTGTTGGTGCATCATCTGCTCAGCCGTCGTCTCGGTGCCTGGGTGCTGTTGCTGGCGCCTCTTGCCATCGCCGCACCGCAACTCTGGGGCCATCCTTTCTTCAATCCTCCGGCATGGAACTGGACCGGGTTGATCACGCAAAAACCCATCACTGAAGACTACGTGCCGCTCCTGCCCTGGATTGGCGTGTTCTGGGTTGGCTCCGGCTTGGGCGTGGTGTTGCGACGGCTTGATTTCAAGCCCCTGGCCGTCCTGCCGAGCATGCCCCCGCTGGCTTTTCTGGGGCGCTGGCCACTCACGATTTACATGCTGCACCAGCCACTTTTCGTCGCACTGGTGTGGTTGGCGTCCCACCTGAAGGCGTGATGGCCATCTGAGTCCTGCCATTCTGTCCGGTGGGCGTTCCGGAAGCTGCCTGTGCAGGCTCGCATGAAAAAAGCCGACCCGCCGGGTCGGCTTTTTCACGGTGCGCCCGGAGGGCGTTTACTTCGCGGCGGTGATGTCGCCGCAAGCCACGTATTTTTTCAGGTCGGTCGGGCTTGCATGCACGTTGATGCCCATCGGCTCCTTGAGCAGATCAGCCAGCGACGCGTCCACCATGGTGACGGACTTGCCGCCCACGACCGGCTTGAGGATGTAGGCGGGCTTG
>DAIAZB010000557.1 GCA_027443745.1 Thiomonas sp.
ACCACCCTGTAGGCGTAGTTCACTTCCAGCACGGTTTCCGGGTGCAGCGCGTGCAGGCTGGCGCGGGCCAGGCCGATGCTGAGACTGTCATTCGGTCGACTGGCGAAGGGCCGCTGCACGCGCAGGCCGAGGCCCAGGTAATAGGGCAACGCGTTCACCCTGCCGTTGCTCGCCGCCAACTGCACGAAGGCGCCGTAGTGCGGGCCATTGGCCATGTCCCAGCGGGTTTCGCCGATGCCGTAGACCCCGCCGGTGGACGGACCGAGCAACGGGTCGTTCTGTCGCATATGCCACAACCCGAGTTTGAACACCTGGCGTGGCTGGCCGTCCTCCAGAGTGCCGATGCTCTTGCTCGCCTCCACCAACGCCAGCGCGCCCGATTGCAGCACGCCGCTGAACTCGGGCGGGTTGGCCTGCCAGGCGCCGGCTTGCAGCGCGTAGCCATCGCCCAGATCGGCCCCCCCCATCAAACCCAGGCCGGGGTTGGGAAACGTGGCGATGTCGGCGTTGTTGGTCAACGTGGGCACGGGGCCGAACGAGGCGTTGAGCAACTGCCCGGCCAGCCCGACAGTGGCGAAGTAATAGTTGACGTCCATGATGCCGGCGCGCACGAAGCCCGCGCCCAGGTCTTGCTGGTAACTGAACTGGTACAGCCGCAGAAAGTTGGGCGCCCAGTCGTTGCTCGTGGTTTGCACCGCGCCGGTCTGCGCCGGCAAGTTGCCGTTGGTCTTCACGCCCATCAGGCTGAAGTCCAGTTTGCCGCCAGCCCACAGGCCGGCCCTGGCCGTATCGAGGCTGCCGCCGAACTGCAACAGGGCGTCGCTCGCCAACTGGCGATGCCGTCCGCCAGCGGCCACACCAACCGCTTCGCTGTCGAGATGGCCCGAGAACGACAAGCCGTTTTCCAGCGTTTTGTAGGGTGGCAGCGCCGGGGCGTTGTAGGGTGCGATCTGGAACTCACCGCCCTGCGGCGCGGGGTCCGGCGGGGTTTGCGCCAGCACCTTGCCGGCTGGTGCGACTGTGCCGAGCAGCGCGAGGCCGGCGGCGAGCAGGCGAGGAGCGGATGACGATGGGGCAGACGGCATGCCGTGTCGTGCGGGGGTGGATGGTTCGGGCGTGGTCAGCCGCCTGCGTTCGCATCGGCTGCTGCCCCCGGCGCTGCCTCGGGCCAGCCCTGCCACTGCGGCGCCAGATCGTGGGCGATGCCGAACTGTTCCAGCACCCGGCCGAGAGTGTGGTCCACCATCTGCTCCAGGCTCTGCGGTCGCTGGTAGAACGCGGGCATGGGCGGGAAGAGGGTGCCACCCATTTCGGCCACGGCCGTCATGTTGCGCAGGTGGGCCAGATTCAGCGGTGCCTCGCGCACCATCAGCACCAGGCGGCGGCGTTCTTTCAGGCACACGTCAGCGGCGCGGGTCAGCAGGTTGTCGGACATGCCGTGGGCGATGGCCGCGAGCGATTTCATCGAACATGGCGCCACCACCATGCCGGCGGTGGCGAACGAGCCACTGGCGATGCTGGCGGCCACGTCGCCAATCGGATGCGTTGCGTCGGCCAGCGCCTCCACCTCGCGCCGGCCCAGGTCCAGTTCCGCCTTCAGGCTCAGCCAACCGGCGCTGCTGACCACCAGGTGCGTATGCACCCCACCCAGCCGCCGCAGGTGCTGCAGCAGCCGCACGCCATAGATGGCGCCGGTGGCGCCGGTGATGCCGACGATGAGGCGCACGCGGCGGCCCGGATGTGCCGCTGCGCTCAGGGCTGTGTCAGCAGTTGCTGCAACTCGCCGCTCTCGTACATCTCCATCATGATGTCCGAGCCGCCCACGAATTCGCCCTTCACATAGAGCTGCGGAATGGTCGGCCAGTTGGCGTATTGCTTGATGCTCTCGCGCACCTCCTGGTCCTCCAGCACGTTGACGCTGGCGTACTGGTTCACGCCGCAAGCCTTGAGAATCTGCGCCGCGCGCCCGGAAAAGCCGCATTGCGGAAACTGCGGTGTCCCTTTCATGAACAGCACCACCTCGTTGGACTTGACGAGTTGGTCAATGCGTTGAATCACGTCGGACATGGAAGCCTCTGGAAATCGGTGAACGCGGACTTGGCCGTATGAAGGAATTGTAGGTTTTGGTCCCGGCGAGTGCGGCGGAAGGGTCTAGGGACTGTTCACGTCATCGGTGCTCTCGAGCCGGAGTTCGGGCGGATGCGGGCCCTGGCTGGCGCCTGTCCGAGTGTCAGGCGCGCAATGCCCGCGAGGTCGGGCCGGGTCTGCGCCGCCACCAGGCCCGCTGAGCGCAGCAGCGCCTGCACGGCTGCGCCCTGGTCGTGGCCATGCTCCAAGGCCAGCCAGCCGCCGGCGGCCAGATGCCCGGGTGCCGTGGCGACGATGCGGCGGATGTCAGCCAGGCCGTCGGCGCTGGCGCGGCCCACCAGTGCGAGTTGCGGCTCGTGCGCCAGTGCGACGAGGTGGGGATCGCCCGCTGCGACGTAAGGCGGGTTGCCGAGGATGAGGTCGAAGCGTGGTGCAGCCGCGGGCAGCGCGGCGAACCAGTCGCCGGCCAGCAGGCGCAACGGACCGCCAGGGCGCGGTTGCGGCAACAGCGCTTGGGCGTTGGCGGCGGCCACCCTCAGCGCGTCGGCGCTGGAGTCCACGGCCCACACTTCGGCTTGCGGCCGTGCATGCGCCACCGCTACGGCGATGGCGCCGCTGCCGGTGCCCAGGTCGAGCACGGTGGCGGGGCCGTCGCGCGGCATTTGGGCCAGGGCGAAGTCCACCAGCAACTCGGTCTCGGGACGCGGCACCAGCACGGCCGGGCTCACCGCGAAGCGCAAGCCATAGAACTCGCGCCAGCCCAGCACATAAGCCAGCGGTTCGCCGGCCCGCAGGCGTGTGGCGGCGGTGTCCAGCGGCCCGAGGGCCGCGGCGTCGAGCGAGATTTCGGGATGCGCGAGCAAGGTGGCATGGCCGATGCCGGCCAGCTCGCGCAGCAGCACCAGCGCGTCGATGCGCGCCAGGCCGGCCTGGCGCATCCAGGCTTCAAGGGTCATGGGCATGGGCGTTGCCGCCGAGCGCGATGGGCCGTGGCGCCGCGATCGCGGCGATGGGCGGCGGCCATCACGACGCTGCGGTTCATGCCTCGCCCAGCGCCATCAGCAACTCCGCTTGATGTTCGGCGTGCAGGGCGTCAAGCAGTTCGTCGAGATCGCCGTTCAGGATGGCGTCGATCTTGTAGAGCGTGAGGTTGATGCGGTGATCGGTGACGCGCCCTTGCGGCACGTTGTAGGTGCGGATGCGATCGGAGCGGTCGCCACTGCCGACCAGGCTCTTGCGCTGTGCTGCTTCCTTCGCCTGCGCCTGCTGCCGCTGGCGCTGCTCCAGGCGCGCAGCCAGCACCGCCAGCGCCTGCGCCTTGTTGCGGTGCTGCGAGCGGTCGTCCTGGCACTCCACCACCAGGCCCGTGGGCAGGTGGGTGATGCGCACGGCCGAATCGGTCTTGTTGATGTGCTGGCCGCCGGCGCCGGAGGCGCGGAAGGTGTCGATGCGCAACTCGGCCGGGTTGATCTGCACCGCGGCTTGCGCGTCGGGCTCGGGCATCACCGCCACGGTTGCGGCGCTGGTGTGGATGCGCCCTTGCGACTCGGTGGCGGGCACGCGCTGCACGCGGTGGCCGCCGCTCTCGAACTTGAGCCGGCCGTAGACGCCCTCGCCGCTGATGCGCACCACGGCCTCTTTCACGCCGCCGAGGTCGCTGTCGGCATGGCTGATGACTTCGCAGCGCCAGCCGCGGCGCTCCGCATGGCGGGTGTACATGCGCAGCAGGTCGGCGGCGAACAGGGCGGATTCGTCGCCCCCGGTCCCGGCGCGCACCTCGAGAAACGCGGGCTTGCGGTCGTCCGCGTCGCGAGGCAGCAGCGCCGTTTGCAGTTCGGCCTCGAGCGCAATGATGCGCTGCTGCGTGGATGCGATTTCGTCCTGCGCCAGGGCGCGCATCTCGGGCTCGGCCAGCAGTGCCTGGGCGTCGGCGTGTGCGGTTTCGGCCTGCAGCAATTCGGCATAACACGCGGCCACCGGCGCCAACTCGGCGCGCTCGCTGCCCAGGGTGCGCAGGCGGTCGGGGTCGGTGGCGCTGTCCGGCGCGCCGAGCAGGGCGTCGATCTCGTCCATGCGGCGCAGCATCGCGGCCAGCTTGTCGCGTAGCGATGGTTTCATGGGTGGTGTGTGGAGGTCCGCAGCGGACGCGTGGACGCGTGCAGCGCGCGGCGCAGGCTTGCAGCCCGGCACGCGCCAACAACTCAGCTAGGTGTTGTTGGCGTCCCTGCCGCGGCCGTCGCCACTGTCGCCACCATCGCCATTGCTGCCGCAGCCGCGGTGCGGCGCGAGAAACAAACGCTGCACCGCGCGCGCGACTTGCTCGCGGTGCGCGGGGTTGCTGTGGTGCATGGCGGCGTAGGCGTTGTGCATGAACTTTTGCGACAGATTGCGCGCCAGCATGTCGAGTACCGCCTCGGCGTCTTCACCACGCGCCAGTTGCCGGCGCGCGCGGTCGAGTTCGGCGGCCTGCCACTGGCGGCTGACGTCTTGCAGTTGCAGAATCAGCGGCACTTGTTCGCGGCTGTCCATCCACTGCAGGAAGCCCTGCACCCGGGTTTCGATGATGGCCTCGGCCTGTTGCACCGCGGCCTGGCGCTTCTCGCTGTTGGTACGCACGAGTTCGGTGAGGTCGTCCACGGTGTAGAGATAGATGTCGGGCAACTCGCCGACCTCGGCCTCGATATCGCGCGGCACGGCCAGATCGACCATCACCACCGGCTTGTGGCGGCGCTGCTTGACCATGCGCTCGGCCGCGCCCAAGCCGATGATGGGCAGGGTGCTGGCCGTGGACGTGACGACCACGTCGAACTCGGGCAGGCGCTGCGGCACATCGGCCAGGCGCATCGCTTCGGCGCCGAACTGCGCTGCCAGCTTGGCGCCGCGCTCCAGCGTGCGGTTGGCAATGGCCATGAAGCGCGGCTTGCGCGCCGAGAAATGGGTGGCGACGAGTTCGATCATGTCGCCGGCGCCGATGAACAGCACGCGGCAGTCGGCCAGGTCCTCGAACACGGTTTCCGCCAGCTTCACGCTGGCGGCGGCCATGCTCACCGAATGCGTGCCGATTTCGGTGGCGCTGCGCACCTCCTTGGCCACGGCAAAGGTGCGCTGGAACATCTGCCCCAGGTTGCTGCCCAGGGTGCCGGTGTCGGTCGCGGCGCGCACCGCGTCTTTCATCTGGCCGAGAATCTGCGGCTCGCCCAGCACCATGGAGTCGAGCCCGCTGGCCACGCGAAAGGCGTGTCGCACGGTGTCGTCCTGCACCAGGCGGTAGCTGTGGTCGATCAAGTCGCCTTCGCGCAGTGCGCGCGACTGCGCCAGCCAATGCACCAGCGCCTCGCGCGGGTCGGCCTCGGCGGCGCAGTAAATTTCGGTACGGTTGCAGGTGGAGAGGATGGCGGCTTCCACCGCGCCTTCGCTGCCGCCCCGGCGCGCAGCCAGGTTGTCGCGCAACGTGCGCAGCGCATCCTTCAGGCCGTCGGCTGAAAATGCGAGACGCTCGCGCACATCGAGTGGCGCGGTCTGGTGGTTGACTCCGACGGCGACTAATAACATAGTGAGTTGACTATTTTACGAATGGATGGCACTGCGTGCGGCTGATGCAGGTCAATGCAGTTGTCGATGCCAGGCATCCACATCCATGCGCGCCGCAAACTCGACCATGACCATCGTTTCTCCTCCACCAGCGACTGCAAAGGGCATAACGCTCCAGCAAGGGTTTTGGATGTCCGCCGCATGCTGAGCCTTTTGCTGATGTGGCTGGCGGGCACCAGCGTCATGCCCCTGGTGGTGGGTGGCGCCATCGGCGCGGTCGGCCTGAGGGTGCTGCGGCCCTGTGCCTCGACGCTGGGCCGACAGGTGTGCTGGGCGGCGCTGGCCGCACTCGTGACGCATCTCGTCCTGGTCGGCAGCGGCTTGCTGCGCGATGGTGCCGTGCTCGACTACGCCAGCGTGCTGGCGGCAGCCGTCGCCGCCAGCGTGCTCACTTGCCGGCGCGCCCGCCGCTGAGGCGGACCGGCTCGGGTTCAGGCGGGGTAGCGCCTTGCCCGCAGGGCCAGCAGGCCCTCCACCACATACACGGTGATGCCGGCCCACACCAGCCCGAAGCCGATGGCCCTGTTCGTGCCGAAAGGCTCGTGGTACAGCCAGACCCCCAGCGCAAGCAGGATGGTGGGCGTGAGGTATTGCAGGATGCCCAGCAGCGAGAACGGAATGCGCCGCGC
>DAIAZB010000558.1 GCA_027443745.1 Thiomonas sp.
CGCGCGGGGCTGGCCCACCACAGCACCACGCGTTCGAGAAAAGCGCGGCTGACGCAAATGAAATGCGCCCGTCCAACCTCCTCACGCCGTGCCTGGGTCCAGTCGGGAAAGCAAAGCTCCAGATTGCGCAGGGTGATGGCGCGGCGCTTGCGCGCCAGCGGCCACAGCACAACCCCCATGGCAGTGCCGATGCGGCCGATCATGCCGTAGGGCAAGAGGTGCAGCAGCCACAGCAGGCCAAGCCCGATGCGACTCATGATGCCGCGCCCGGTTGCACCGCCTGGCCTGGCTGCGCGTCGCGCAAGGACAGCGATCCGGGCGGCGCCTTGTAGCGGTTGTAACCCCACAGGTATTGCTCCGGGCGCATGCGAATCAGGCCCTCCACCGCGAGATTGATGCGCGTGGCCGCCTCAACAGGGTCGTCCGGAAGGGCGCCGTCGAAGGGCAGGAAATGCAGCACATAGCCCTGGCCGCGCGGCAGGCGCTCGGCAAACGCCAGGATGATGCGCGCGCCAGTGAGTTGCACCAGCCTTGCCGGCAACGTCATGGTGTAGGCCGGGCGGCCGAAGAATGGCGCCCACACGCCCTCGCCGGCGCCTGGCGCCTGATCGGGAAGCAGGCCGACGGCTTCGCCATGGCGCAGGGCGCGCAGCAGCGGGCGCATGCCGCTGACCGTGGCCGGCGCGGTGCGTAACTGCCCGCGTGGCCTGGCCTGCACCAGGCTGTCCAGCCAACGCTTGCGCGGCGGGCGGTACAGGACCGTGATGGGAAACCATTCCGACACCGTCTGGCCAGACACCTCGAAGCAACCGAGATGCGGCGTGAGGAAGAGGATGCCGCGGCCCTCTCTCCGGGCCTGCTCCACATGCTCCCTGCCCACCAACCGCACCCGGCGCACGGCTGCGCTAGGGCCGGCGCGGAACCACACATAAGGCATTTCGCCCACCATGCGTCCGGTGCCGCGCGCCACGTCCAGCGCCAAACGACCGGGCGTGAAGCCGGCTTGCGCCAGATTGGCGTGCAGTCGTTTGCGATAGATGGGCGAGGCGGCGTAAACCACCAGCCCAAGCAGGGCACCCAAAGCCTGAAGCAGGCCAAGGGGCAGATGGGAAAGCGCACGGAACAGGCGCAGCATGGATGAGCGAGGAGCGGTTCGGGTCAATGGGATGAAACAAGGCCGATGAGCCAGCGGTGTCGGCCAAGCACCCTGAACCCCTGAACGCATGATGCAGCCATGGCCCGTCGTGATGTGCGGCTGTTTCAGAGCAACCCGCGAGTGTCGCGTTGAATGGCCCGTGATGAACACTCCGCCGCACCACCAATGTTACGCATCGGCATGCTGCGAGTTCGAGGGCTAGAATTGAATTTGGTCGCCGAGTTAATGACAACTTGCGGGGCGACTGGCCGTACGGGGCAACCCGGAGCTGCCGAACCCAAACCGCTAAAGCGTCGCCGTGCGGGGTCTCAAGCGGTGACGGAACTGCAACCCAACTGGAGCACCGCGATGGCCGATTCCTTCCTTTTCACCTCCGAGTCCGTGTCCGAGGGCCATCCCGACAAGGTGGCCGACCAGATCTCCGACGCCATCCTCGACGCCATTCTGGCGCAGGATCCCAACTCGCGCGTCGCCGCCGAGACTCTGGCCAACACCGGCCTGATCGTGCTGGCCGGCGAGATCACCACCACCGCGGTGGTCGACTACATCCAGGTCGCGCGTAACACCCTCAAGCGCATCGGCTATGACGACGCCGACTTCGGCATCGACCACAAGAGCTGCGCCGTGTTGGTGGCCTACGACAAGCAGAGCCCCGACATCGCCCAGGGCGTGGACAAGGCCCACGACAACAACCTCGACCAGGGCGCCGGCGACCAGGGCCTGATGTTCGGCTACGCCTGCGACGAAACCCCCGAGCTGATGCCCGCGCCGATTTACTACGCGCACCGCCTGGTGGAGCGCCAGAGCCAATTGCGCCGCGATGGCCGTCTGTCCTGGCTGCGTCCGGACGCCAAGAGCCAGATCACCTTCCGCTATGAAAACGGCCGCCCGGCCGCGATCGACACCGTGGTGCTTTCCACCCAGCATGCGCCGGATATCGCGCTGGCCGATCTGCGTGAAGCCGTGATCGAACACATCATCAAGCCCGTGCTGCCCAAAGAGTTTGTGAAAGGCGAGATCAAATACCTGATCAACCCCACCGGCCGCTTCGTCGTCGGCGGCCCGCAGGGCGATTGCGGCCTGACCGGGCGCAAGATCATCGTCGACACCTACGGTGGCGCAGCCCCGCACGGCGGCGGCGCCTTCTCCGGCAAGGACCCGAGCAAGGTCGACCGTTCCGCCGCCTACGCCGCGCGCTACGTGGCGAAGAACATCGTCGCTGCCGGCCTGGCGAGCAAATGTCTGGTGCAGATTTCCTACGCCATCGGCGTGGCCCAGCCCACCAGCATCATGGTCACCACGCAGGGCACCGGCGTGATCGACGACGCCAAGCTCGAACAACTGGTGCGCCGCCACTTCGACCTGCGCCCCAAGGGCATCGTCAACATGCTCAAACTGCTGCGCCCCATCTACGCCAAGACCGCCGCCTATGGCCACTTCGGCCGCGACGAGCCCGAATTCAGTTGGGAAGCCACCGACAAGGCGACACAGTTGCGGAC
>DAIAZB010000559.1 GCA_027443745.1 Thiomonas sp.
CGCGACTCTGCTGCTGGTGGACGGCTCCAGCTACCTCTACCGCGCCTTCCATGCCATGCCCGATTTGCGCGGCCCGCAGGGAGAACCCACCGGCGCGCTCTACGGCATGGTGGCCATGCTGCGGCGTCTGCGTGAGCAGTACCCGCCGGCCAAAGGCTACCGTTTTGCGGCTTGCGTGTTCGACGCCAAAGGCCCAACCTTCCGCGATGCCATGTATGCCGACTACAAGGCGCAGCGCGCACCGATGCCACCCGAGTTGGCGCAACAGATCGGCGTCATTCACGAGGCGGTTCGGCTGATGGGCTGGCCGCTGTTGGAGGTGCCCGGAGTCGAGGCCGACGACGTCATCGGCACCCTTGCCGTGCGTGCGCATGCCCTGGGGCTGCGCACCCTGGTGTCCACCGGCGACAAGGACCTGGCGCAATTGGTGAACGACCACATCACCTTGGTCAACACCATGAGCAACGAGGTGCAGGACGTTGCCGGTGTGGTGGCCAGATTCGGTGTTCCGCCCGAGCGCATCGTCGATTACCTCACCCTGGTGGGCGACGCTGTCGACAACGTCCCGGGCGTGAGCAAGGTCGGGCCGAAAACGGCGGTGAAATGGCTGACCCAATACGGCTCGCTCGACGGTGTCGTGGCCAACGCCGACGGGATTGCCGGCGCCGTCGGCCAGAGCCTGCGCGACGCCCTGGACTGGCTGCCCACGGCGCGCAAACTGGTGACCATCGCCACCGATTGCGACCTGGACGGCTACGCCCGCGACATTCAGGCCGACCTGGAACTCGCGCCCGAAAACGCCGCTGGGCTGCTGCCTTTTTTCACGCGCTACGGGCTGAAAAAATTCACCCACGAGTTGCAAGCCGCGCGGCCGTCCGCGCAGGCTTCGCTGCTGTCGGATGAATCCCGCGCGCCAGTGCCGCCCACCGTCGCTGTTGACGATGCGGCTTCGACGCCTGCGCGCCTGCCGGGCCGTTACACCTGCGTGCTGACCTGGGCCCAGTTCGACGACTGGCTGGCGCGCATCGACGCCGCCGCCCTTACGGCCATCGACACCGAGACCGATTCGCTCGACCCGATGCGTGCGCGCCTGGTGGGCATCTCGCTGTGCGTGCAGCCTGGCGAAGCCGCTTACATTGCGCTCGCGCATCGCTACGCGGATGCGCCGCCGCAACTGCCGCTGGACGAGGTGCTGGCGCGGCTCAAGCCCTGGCTGGAAAACGTTGACAAACCCAAGCTCGGCCAGAACAGCAAGTACGACCGGCATGTGCTGGCCAATGCCGGCATCGCCGTGCGTGGCTATGCCCACGACACCTTGCTGCAAAGTTATGTGCTGGAGGCGCACAAGCCACACAGTCTCGACAGTCTGGTGGCCCGCCACCTGGGCCGCGACGACACCTTGAGCTATGAGCAGGTGTGCGGCAAGGGCGCCAAGGCCATCACCTTCGATCAGGTCGATCTGGACATCGCCACACGCTACAGCGGCGAGGACTCGGACCTCTGCCTGCAGGTCCACCAGTTGCTGTGGCCGCGCATCGAAGCCGACGCCGGGCTCGGCCGCATCTATGCACTGGAACTGCAGGTGAGCGAAGTTTTGCAGCGCATGGAGCGCACCGGCGTGCTGGTGGATGGCGACGCGCTGCGGACGCAGAGCACCGAACTTGGGCGGGAAATCCAACGGCTCGAGGCCCAGGCCTATGAGCTGGCGGGTGGGCCGTTCAATCTGGGCAGTCCCAAGCAGATCGGTGAAATCCTGTTCGACCGTCTGCACCTGCCGGTGCAGAAAAAAACCGCCGGCGGCGCGCCCTCGACCGACGAGGAAGTGCTGGAGAAACTGGCGGAAGACTATCCGCTGCCCAAGGTCATTCTCGAACACCGCAGCCTGGCCAAGCTCAAGAGCACCTACACCGAAAAACTGCCGCTCATGATCAACCCGGCCACGGGACGGGTGCACACGAACTATGCCCAGGCCGTGGCCGTGACCGGGCGGCTGGCGTCCAATGATCCCAATTTGCAGAACATCCCGGTGCGCACGTCACAGGGGCGGCGCATCCGTGAGGCCTTCGTCGCGCCCGAGGGTTGGTTCATCGCGTCAAGCGACTATTCGCAAATCGAACTGCGCATCATGGCCCATCTGTCGCAGGATGCG
>DAIAZB010000560.1 GCA_027443745.1 Thiomonas sp.
TCGCTTTACCTATACCGATGATTTGCCCGATGGCACTCACATTCCGCTGTCCATGTGGATTCAGGCGCTGGCAGAACGCGCTGCCGTGCGACGCGGCATCGAGCCTTGGAGTGATGACGGCTGGGAATTCCTCAACAGGTTGTCTCGCTTGGTGCAAGACCAGTCGGGCACCCTGCCCCTGCGTTTGCTGAGCAGCGAGTTGCTCGCGCAACCGCCGCTTGATCTGTTGCGAGATGATTACGTCGTCCGCAAGGACGAAGGGCTGTGCTGGCTGGCCGAGTACGCACAGGAGTTTGCCGAACCCGTAGCGCAAGCCGAGGAATGGAAGCAAGCCAGTCCTAAGCGTAAATGCGAACTGGCGATCGAAGCGTTGACGCGGCACGGCACAAAAGCCGACGCAGCCGCAGCCTTTGGAATCACGCGCCAGCGCCTTGCAACGGTGTTGCGCAACGGCAATGCAACCGTTGCATCACCGTTTCCAGAATCGCCATGGAAGGCGCATAAAACCTAGGTTTCTGCCTGCGCCAAAGCGCAACACTTGACGCAACCCCCCGTTGCTGCAAGACAGTTCGCATCGCCCCGGAATAAACCGGGATGGAGCAAACGACTATGCAGCGCAACGCAGTATCTATTCCCGATTTGGCCGCCCTGCCGCCCAGCCATGCGCTGGTTACACGGGACGCCGCCGCAGCACTTGGACGAAGCCCGCAGACGCTCAGAAAATGGGCATGCCTGGAATGCGGGCCGCTGCGCCCCATCCACATCAATGGCCGCTTGGCTTGGAAAGTTGCCGACTTGCTGCGCGTGGTGCAGGGGGGCGTTTGATGGACGCCCGCCTGTATCACCTGCTGGCCTGCACGCTGCCCTTGGCCGTCACTGTCTTGCTGGTGTTCGACGTGGCGCTTGCCTGCGGAGTACGTCCATGATGCCCGCCCGCAACCGCGTCACCCCCGCCGCAAGCCGCGCCACGATGTCGTCGCAAAAGCTGCTCGGACATTTCGACCGCTCGCTGCTGCCGACACCAGCCGAGTACTACGCTCGTGAGCTTGGCACCCTGAAAGGCTCAGGCGCTTGGCGCACGGCGCTATGTCCGTTTCACGACGACAGCAACCCCAGCCTGAGCGTGAAGCTGGAGACCGGCGCGTATCACTGCCATGCATGCGGCGAAGGTGGCGGCGATGTGCTGGCCTTCCAGCGGCGCAAGTATGGGCAGGACTTCAAGGCTGCTTGCAAGACCCTGGGCTGCTGGGTGGAGGGCAGGCCATGAGCGCCGTCCTGGAAGTCACAGAAACCCCGCAGCAGGCCGCCCGGCGCTTGTCGGCACCTGCGCTGCGCGATGGCTACCAACCCGCAGCCCTGCACACCTACACCGATCCCCACGGGAAGCCGATTTACTGGCGCATCCGTGCCAAGCATCCCGATGGCCGCAAGTGGATCAGGCCCATGCATCAGGCTGACGGCGGCGCTTTCGTCATGGGTGAACCGCAGTTCGCACCAGGCGCTAAACCGCTCTACAGGCGGCACGATCTGGCGCAGCATCCCGCTGCCGTGGTGATTTTGGTGGAGGGCGAGAAAGCCGCCGATGCACTCGCCAAGATGGGCATGCAGGCCACCACCAGCGGCGCAGCCGATTCATGCGCAGGTGCCGACTGGCAACCGCTTGCGGGCCGTACCGCGCTGATCTGGCCGGACTTTGACGAACCCGGCGCGCAGTATGGCCGCGATGTTGCCGACAGGCTGCTGGCGCTGGGCTGCACCGCCCAAGTGATCGACGTGCAGGCGCTCGGATTGCATCCGAAAGGCGATGCTTTCGACTGGCTGCTGCTACACCCGAACGCCACCGCCGCCGACGTGCTCGCGCTGCCCGTGGTGCAGGCCGAGCCACCAGCGGACACCTGGCCGGAACCGCAGCCGCTGCCTGAGGGCCTGCCACCTGTTGACCCATTCGACGCGGCGCTGCTGCCCGATTCCATCCGCGCCTGGGTGATGGACATTGCCGACCGCGTGAGCTGCCCACCTGACTATGTGGCAGTTCCGGCCATGCTCGCCTTGTCCTGCGCCCTGGGCCGCAAGGTGGCGATACGGCCGCAGCGCCAAGCCGACTGGACAGTGACCCCGAACCTCTGGGGCTTGGTGATCGGCAGGCCCGGCATGATGAAAAGCCCGGCCATGTCTCAGGCCACGGCACCGCTCAAGCGCCTGGCTGCGCGCGCACAGGATGAACACACGGCGGCGCTGGCCGACTGGAAGCAAGCCGACAAGCTGCGCGAGCTTCAGGCCGACGCGGGCGAGAAAAACGCCCGTGCCGCACTCGCCAAGAATCCGCGCGCAGATGTGTCCCACCTGATCGACGGCGGCGCGGATGAGCCGGAACCAGCGTTGCGGCGCTACACCACGGCGAACGCCACCCCGGAAGCACTGGGTGAGCTGCTGCGCCAGAACCCGCAAGGCTTGATGCTGGAGCGCGACGAGATCATGGGCCTGCTGCGCGACCTCGACCGCGAGGACAAGGCCGACCATCGGGCATTCCTGCTGGAAGCCTGGGACGGTAACGGGTCATTCACCTTCGACCGCATCGGCAGGGGCTTCAATCTGCACATCCCAGCCATGTGTTTGTCAGTCGTCGGCACCACCCAGCCCAGCCGGATGCTCGACTACATGGGTGACGCGCTTCACGGTGGCGCAGGCGACGATGGGCTGGCGCAGCGTTTCAGCATGATGATCTGGCCGGATGCGACCGGCGCATGGCGCAACGTTGACCGCTGGCCCGATGGCGAGGCCAAGAAAGCCGCCTGGGACGTGTTCGACCGCCTGGACGCGCTCAAGCCCAGCGATGTGCTGGCCGAACAAGACACCGACCTGGACGGCAACCCGGACGGCGTGCCCTACCTGCGCCTGAACGACGATGCCCTGGCGCTGTTCGTGGAATGGCGAACCGCACTGGAGGCGCGCCTGCGCAGTGGCGATCTGCACCCGGCTGTCGAAAGCCACCTGGCGAAGTATCGCAAGCTGGTTCCGGCACTAACGTTGCTCTGCCACCTGGCCGACCACGGCACCGGGCCAGTGACCGAGGCGGCGATGCTGCGCGCGCTGGGCTGGGCCGTCTACCTGGAGTCGCACGCCATGCGCGTCTACGGCGGTGCCGTGTCGCCTGAGATAGAGGCTGCCCGCGCAGTCCTGCGCCGCGTCAAGCGCGGTGATCTTCCCCGCGATGGATTCAGCGGCCGGGATGCTTACATCAATCAGTGGGCTGGTTTGGCCGACCGCGAGGCTGTTCATGCAGGGCTGCTCTATTTGGTGGGCATGGACTGGCTGAAAGCCGAGACTGTGAAAACCGATGGCCGCCCGGCAACCGCCTACACCGTCAATCCGAGGGGCAGACTGTGAGCAACGTCTACCTGGACAAGCTGCGTTCAATTTCTGGAAAGCCCACGGTGCGGGAACCAACAAAACCAACAAAAGGGGCTTATGTTGGTTTTGTTGGGGCCGCCACCACCCGCATTCCAGAAAACGGGGCTGCAAACGAGCCGCACGATCTGGACGAAGCGCAGGCCGAGCGCGCAGCGATTCGGGAGTTCGACGCGGGCATTCCCCGTGACGTTGCCGAGCTGCTGGCGCGGCACGGTGATGCGTCGGCTGGTGGCGTGGATTGGACGTTGCACAGATTGGTGACCGATGTTCAGTCGTCACGGCGCTGGCTTGTCCTCACGCCGCTGGGCTGTACGACGCTCACTTGCACTTCACCGACGACGCGGGCGGCGCTTATGCAAACGCTTCGCTACAGCGCCGCTTTGCCGATCGGAGACGCGCTATGAGCGCCATGCCGAGCTTTGCCCAGATGGTGCGCATCTTCGATCTGCGCGCCCGTGGCCTGAGTGCCGACGCCATTGCCGAGCGCCTGGGCTTGGACGTGGCGCAAGTGCAGATCGTTTTGAACCCACCACCGATTAACCACCCGAAGGAATACACCCATGATTGACGCCTTAATAGGCGGCACACTGCACGCCGCCGCTGAACAGAAAACCGGCCAAGCTGGCAAGCCGTTCGTGGTGTGCAAGGTGCGCACGCCGATGCAGAACGGTGAAGCCTTGTTCGTGAACGTGATTTGCTTCGACCAGGCCGCAGGGGCCGCATTGCTGGCTGTGCACGCTGGCGAGCCCGTCCACCTTGCCGGAACACTCACGCCGAAGGTCTGGACGCCACCACAAGGCGAACCGCGCCCGGTGCTCGACATGGTGGCGCATGCCTGCCTGACAACCTACGCGGTGCGGCGCCAGCGCAAGGCCACAGCGGGCGCAGGCAAGGTTAAGCCCAATCAGGCTGCCGCGCCATTCGACGATGATTGGGAGCCACGCGCATGAGCCCGCAACGCGAAACATTCGCCCGCCATCTGGCGAGCGGCATGAGTCAATCCGAAGCGTTGCGTCAAAGCAACAGCAAAGCAGCGCATTGGAAAGCCTCCGCCGTCCATCAGGCCGCAAGCCGATGGGCAGCAGATGTGCAGGTTCGCGCAAGGGTTGCTGAATTGCAACAGAAGCTCGCAGAGCAAACGGTTCTCCGGGCAGCCGATGCGTTGCGCGAAATTGCCCGCATTGCTTTGTTCGACCCACGCGGCATCGTGGACGACAAGGGACGTTTGAAGCTGCTGCATGAGTTGGACGACGCAACTGCATCGGGCGTTGCTGCGTTTGAGATCAGCGACACGGG
Organism: Thiomonas sp.; assembly: GCA_027443745.1. Next base: position 4,708 of record DAIAZB010000560.1, read on the forward strand.
CGGCATCAAGTACAAGTTCCACGACAAGAACGCAGCGCTGGAGAAGGCGTGCCGCATTCTTGGCCTGTACGAACGTGACAACAACCAGAAGACCGACCCGCTCACCGCGTTGCTCAAGTCGCTCAGCGGCAATGTGCTGGGCGTGGTGGCCAACCCCGAGCCGGATGAGGCTGACGATTGACAAGTTGCATCACTGCGGGTCGGCAGTTCGGGCAGAATGGCGCGAATTCAAACGGGGGAGAACCATGTTCAAACTGTTCATTTGCGTCGTTGCCAGCGGTTTGCTTGGCTCGTGCGCCAGCGTAGACGGCACAGCGGATATTGTCCCCATCGGGCAAGACACCTACATGGTGGCGAGTGCGGGGAGTTTCTTCACCGTCTCCGGCGGTGAGGTCAAGGCCCAGCTTTTCCAGGAAGCCAACAGATTCTGTCGCTCGAAGGGCAAAAACCTCATGCCCGTGACTTCATCCTCACGAGACGCCGCGCCGTACACCTACGCCAGCGCGGAGTTGCAGTTTCGGTGTCTTGCCAATGGCGATCCAGGACTCAAGCGGCCGACCATGATGAATCAGCCTGACGTCACGATCCAGATGCAAAAATAGTGCTCCGCTGGGCGTTCTCACCATCTTCGGAGCCAGGCGTTGCAGCCCGATCAACACGAAGCCCCCGACTTGCAGCCACTATTTCTGCATGCCGCCGAACTCATCGCGCAGGCCGATGCGCTGGTGGTGGCTGTTGGCGCGGGGATGGGCGTGGATTCCGGCCTGCCAGACTTCCGAGGCACGGACGGGTTCT
>DAIAZB010000561.1 GCA_027443745.1 Thiomonas sp.
GATGCAGTTCCAAGGCGCGATGGGCCTGCGAGCGGTGCAGGAACACCGTGACGGCGACGATGGTGATGTGCGTCACCGCCAGGGTGTAGAGCGCGAGTTGCCAAGCGCTTGCGTGCAGCAAGCCGTGGCCCGCCCAATCCAGCACATGATTCAACATGGTTTTTGCATTCCGTAAAACATTGATGATGTTGGCCGACCAGCATGTTGGCACCAACTCCGCGGCCCGGGTTGACATGCCGATTTGTCTATTTTAGAGAGCCGCACGAGTCCGCCTGGAACAGAAACCTTGCGACCGCCAAGGAACTGCGAAGCCCTCCCCTCTCCTCGACCAGGGCCTGCCTGCCGCCACCCTGGCCATGGGCGGCCATCCCGCCGCCGGCTTGCCGGCACGCACGACCGCTTCACGACCGCTGCATCACTGCAGCGAAAAATCCATCGGTGCCATGGCGATCGGGGAACAGTTCCAGCATGGCCTGCCCCGGCTGGGACTCGAAACCCACCTGCTGCTGCGCCAGGGTTTCGGCGGCGTCGTGCAGGGCGAAGTCGGCCCGTTCGCGCAAAAAACTCTCGACGACCAGACGGTTCTCGGCCAGCAGCAGGCTGCAGGTGGCATAGACCAGGCGGCCACCGGGTTTGAGCAGGGTGGCGGCTGACTTCAGGATCGAAGCCTGCTGGGCTGCGAGCTTGAGTACGTCGGCTTCGCCCAGGCGCCACTTCAGGTCGGGATTGCGGCGCAGGGTGCCGGTTCCTGTGCACGGCGCATCGACAAGCACACGGTCGAGCTTGCCCGCGAGCCGCTGGATGCGGTCGTCGCGCTCGTGGGCGATGACCACCGGATAGACGTTGGACAGGCCGCTGCGGGCCAAGCGCGGGCGCAGCTTGTCTAGACGGTGCTCGGCCACGTCGAAAGCATAGAGACGGCCGGTGTTGCGCATCATCGCCCCCAGCGCCAGGGTCTTGCCACCGGCACCAGCACAGAAGTCGGCAACCATTTCGCCGCGCCGTGGCGCCAGCAGCAAGGCGAGCAACTGGCTGCCTTCATCCTGCACCTCGATGGCGCCTTCGCTGAACAATGCCGAGCGATTGAGCGCCGGTTTGCCCCGCACGCGCAACCCCCAGGGCGAATAACGCATGGGCTCGGCGGCGATGCCCAGGCTGCGCAGCTCGCCAGCGGCGGCTTCGCGCGTGGTCTTGAGCAGGTTCACGCGCAGGTCCAGCGGCGCCGCCTGCAGCAGGCTTTGCGCCAGCGACTGGAACGCGGCAGCGTTCATGTCGTCGCGCTCCAGCAGCGCCTGCGCCATCCAGTCGGGCTGGCTGTAGCGCACCGCGGCCGGCAGTGTGGAGAGGTCGAACTGCAGGATCTGCTCGCGCCAGGCCAGCAACTCCGGGGCAAAGGCTTCGTCCAGCGGGCCATGCGCATCACCCTGCCAGCCCAGCGCCAGCAAGTGCAGGTCTTGCGCACCCTTGGCGCCTTGGGACAGTTGGCGATACAGCCGCAGATGGCGCACGATCTGGTAGATGCTCTCCGCCAGCACATGCCGATCGCGCTGGCCAAGTCGGGGATGGGCATGAAAGTAGCGCGAGAGGACGACGTCGGTCGGCAAATCGAAACGCAACACGGCGCGCAGCAATTCGCGCGCCGTGCCGACGAGGGCGCGCGACTTCATGGCGCGCTCCGCCCCGACGGCACGCAACTTGCCGGCAGCGTGCGCACCCACGAGCCATCGACCTGCAGCCGCCCCTCCAGCAACGCGCGCACGGCTGCGGGGTAGATGCGGTGCTCCTGCTCCAGCACGCGCGCGGCCAGTGTTTCCTCGGTGTCGTGATCCTGCACCGGCACGGCGGCCTGCGCGACGATGGGCCCATGGTCCACGTCCGCAGTGACCAGATGCACCGTGGCGCCGTGCCACTTCACCCCGGCGTCGAGCGCGCGCCGATGCGTGCCCAGGCCGGCAAACGCCGGCAGCAGCGAAGGATGGATGTTGATCAGGCGTCCGGCATAGCGGCGCACGAAGCCGGGTGTGAGCACGCGCATGAAACCGGCAAGGGCGACGACGGCGGGCGCGTGCAGGTCGATGCGCGCAGCGAGTTCGGCGTCGAACGCCTCACGGCTTGACCACTGGCGATGATCGACCACATCGGTCGCGATGCCCTGCGCCTGGGCGAACGCGAGGCCGGCGGCATCGGGCCGGTTGCTGATGACGGCCGCCACCCGCGCCGGCCAGGCCTCGGCCGCGCAGGCCCGCACGATGGCCTCCATATTCGTGCCGCGACCGGACATGAGGATGACGATGGAAGCGGGTACCGTTTGCATGGCCGGCAGTGTAGCCGTGGCTCTGCCCGCAACCACGCTGCTGGCGTCAGCCGGCCTTCACTGCTCGGTCTTCACCAGCAGGTGCTCACCGGCAGACTGCCGCTGACGGCCTTCACCCCCAGGGCTGTGACCGAAAAATTACCGCAACCATCGCTCTGCTGGTCGCCCTGCGCCGTGGCGGTGGCCGTGAAAGTCGGCGGCGCGGCAGTGTTGTCCACCGTCACGCTGAGTTGGTAGAAGTTGGTCGTGGCGTCGGGCACGGCCGCCGGCAGGGCGCTGTAGCCGAGGTCCGACGCGGTGGCCGAGTAGGTGTTGTTGGTGGTATAGAAGCGCTCCTCGCGGCTGGCCAGATCCAGCACCGCCGTCTTGGCCGCGGTGCGGCGCGACTTGCGCACCGAGTCCTGGTAGGCCGGCAGGGCGATGGCGCTCAGAATGGCGACCACCACCACCACGATCATGAGTTCGATGAGGGTGAAGCCTCTCGGGGTCTGACGGTGATTCATCTTGCCTCCGGATCAGCGCAGCTCAATCCATGTCAGGCGCTGGCCGGTACCGTTGGGCGCCGGGTTGACCTGCTGCACATTGGGATTGCCGCTGTTGTCCTGGTTGATCATGTAAGGCTTGCCTTGATAGGTGACGAGGCTCGGGGAGCCTACCGCGTTCAGGTATGTACCACTGACGATCTGGCCGCCGATGGTGACGAAGTTCCCGATGCTGTCGGCGAAGAAGGAGTTGGGCAAGGCGCCGCCATTGAGCGGATTGATCGCCATGGTCCAGCCCCCGGGCGGCGCAGGCGCATAGCAGCTCAGTCCTTGCGAATTGGGCGAAGGAATGGTGCTGTTGACGATGAAGGTCCCGAACGCGAGCGTCGGGTTGTAGATGATGCTTTCACCGGAACTGGGCAAGTCGAGATAAAAGCCCAACTGGTTGTTGTTGCTGGGGCAGGACGATGAATTCTTCCAGCACACGGGGTTGGTGGTCAGGGTCCGGTATCCGGTTCCCGTGCCGGCAAACGCCTGGCCGGTGGTGTCATAAGCGCCCTGCACCGTTTGTTGCTGCATCACGCTGCGGTCCATGCTCTGGGTGCCGCTCAAGGATGCGTACTGTGCCTGGGACTGCGCATTCCAGCCATTCATGTCCCAGTCCCAGACGCCGTAGATGCTCTGCACGCCGGTGGGCGAATTGTTCGGCAGCTGGTCGGCGGTTTCAATATTCTTGCCCGTGCCGAACATGACCTCGACGCGAGGCTGCCCCACGCGTGAAGGCACCGAGAGCACCTGCACTTGCGTGGTGATGGGCTGGGCCGTGGACGACGCGTTCTTGGCGGAGAACAGCGGTTTTGCCGCCGTGTCGCCGAACTTCGAGACAGCCCATCCGCTTGAAGCTGCGCAGCCGGTGGTGGTCACGCCCGGGGGATTGCAGCCGCTCACATCGAATCGCCAGAGGTTACCGAACAGGTCGCCGGCGTACAGGTAATCAATCACGTGGTCGCCGTCCAGATCGGCCGAGGCGACATAGTTGATGCCGTTGGCACGATGCTGGCCGGTCGGGTCGGAGCTGGGGCCCGCGCCCGTATCCAACTCGTAAATGGCCCCGGTCTGGCCGCTCGGGTTGGTGCCCGAGGCGCCGTTCTTCACGGTGGCGATGAACACGGCGGCAGTCCCGGTGCTGCTGTTGTAGCCGTTGCCGAAAATCACCGCCCAGTCGCCGTTGTGCATGCGGCGAATGATGGGCGTGCCGTAGCTGTAGCCCAGGTCGTTCTTGCAGTTGGCATTGTTGGCACAGGTGAGGTTGCTCAGATTGAGTTCCTTCACCACGAGCGCCGACGCACTGCCCTGGCTGAAGTTGGCTGGATTCGTGATGTCGAGGGCATAGAGACCCTGCCCGCCCCCGCCCAGCCCACCCGCCAGCCAGGTGTGCCAGGCGCCGTTGTAATACAAATCGCCGGTACCGGGCGTGGCATCGACGAAATAGCGGTGCGTGTAACCCGGGGCGGTGAAGTTGAAGTTGCTGTTGATCGGTGTGCCGGAGGGGTTGCTCGCAATCTGGCTGAGCACGGTGCTCGGCATGTAGGCGATCAACTCCTTGCCGTTATTCGTCGTGGTGTTGAACGTCCCCGTCGTGCTGTAGTTACCGGCAGCGAAGCCATGGACGAAGCCGTCGTTGCTGCCGGCGTAGACGACATGCTGGCGTGTCTTGTTGTTGGTTGTGTAGCTGCCGTAGCTGTTGGTCGATCCATTTTCTGGCGGCGTGAGCGAGGCATAGAGCGCATCACCCCAGGATGTCGGGTAGCTCAGACCCGGTGGCCCGACCCAGACCGGGCTGGAGCCGACGATATCGCCGAGCACGCTGGTGCGGGTGCGAAATGGGCCGCCCTGGCTTTGCTCCTTGCTACGGTCTCCACGCAGAAAATTCACCACGTCGGTGCCGGTGAGCGACGTTCCGCTCAACACCGGATCATTGTTCAGAGCCGCCTGCTGCGCACTGCTCAAGCTGCCGTAGGCGAAAGCAACGCCTTGGCTGCCGTTCCAGGTCAACATCGTGCGGCTGGTCGCGGTTTGTGCTCCTGACGACAGATAGCCCGCTGCCGGCGTCGGCGGCGAGAGGCAGGGAGACCCGGTCAGTTCGCATGCTGCATCCCAGTTGGGGGTCGAACTGGCGGCGAGCCTGTTGCTGCTGTTGGGTCCGAGCGGGTAGGCGAACAACTGCCCCCACCAGTTCGCCGGGTGGTACTGGCCGAGGTAGATCTGGGTGGAGGTTTGAACCAC
>DAIAZB010000562.1 GCA_027443745.1 Thiomonas sp.
CGCAAAGTCGTTGAGAACCAGGAAGGTGTCCAGCCCGAGGTCGCGCCGCGTCTGCTCGGTCGAGAACGCCCAGTGGTGGTTGGTCATGCGGATCCGGTCGCCGTAGACCGGGTTGGCGATGCCGATGGCGACGTGGCGCACTGCCGGGCTGCCGACAGCGGCCAGGTAGCTGCGCAGCGCGTCCACCAGTTCGGGGTAATCGGCGCAGGCCAAAACGCGGATGTCCTCCAGCCCCTGCGGGGTCTGCAGGGCGAACCGGGCATTGGTGCCGCCGATGTCGGCGATCAGCCGGGGCGCGGGGTCAAGGGCTCCAGTAGACATGGACATGGGGGTGTGGTGGATGGAGCAGGGCGCTCAAAGGCAGGTCGTCGCGCCGCGCCTGCAGGGCCGCGTCGTAGACCGCGCGTTTGGCTGCGCCGGAGATGGCCAGGCGCAGATGGCCGGCGCGCAGCAGCGCGGCGAGGGTGAGGCTGATGCGCCGATGGGGCGCTGCCGGGGGATGGACGGCGAGCCAATCCAGGGGGTTGCGCGGGTTCAGCCCCGCCGCGATTTCAGGCGCTCCGGGAAACAGCGACGCGGTGTGGCCGTCGTCGCCCATGCCGAGCACGGCAACGTCGATGGACCGCGCATCGCGGTTGGCGCGAGCCACGACTGCCGCGAGCGCCCGTTCGGCGTCGGCCGGGGCGGCGGCGGCGAAGTCGTCGGCCTCGACCAGCGGCACGAGGCGCGCCGCCGCGGCGTGGCCTTGCAGCAGGTGCGCGCGGACCAGCGCGGCATTGCTGTCGGCGTGGTCCGGCGGCACGAAGCGCTCGTCCACCAGGGTCACGGTGATGCGCGCCCAGTCCAGCGGCAGCGCCGCCAGGGCATGGAACAAGGGCACCGGCGAACGCCCGCCCGACACCGCCAGCACCGCGCTGCCGCGGGCTGCGAGCGCGTCGCCCAGCACGCCGGCAAGGTCTCGGGCCAGCCGCGCGGCGAGGTCCGCAGCGTCGGCGCAGACCTCCAGGAGCGTGTCAGAGTTCTTCATGCCAGGCCACGCCGTCACGCGAGAGCAGGGCGCTGGACGCTGCCGGGCCCCAGGTTCCCGCGGTGTAGGGCTTGGGCGGCAGGGTGCTGTTGCTCCAGCCGGCCAGGATGGGCTCCACCCAGTGCCAGGCGGCTTCGAGTTCGTCACGCCGCATGAACAGGCCGAGATTGCCGCGGATGACATCGAGCAGCAGCCGTTCGTAGGCGTCGGCGCGGCGGTGCTGCGAGGTGGCGTCGAAGTCCAGATTCAGATAGGTGGGCTGCAGTCGCATGCCGTCACCCGCCTCCTTGGCGAGGAAATACAACTGGATGCTTTCGTCGGGCTGGAGCTGGATGACCAGGCGGTTCGACGCGCGCTCCATGCTCGGCCCGGGAAACAGCGCCAACGGCACCTTGCGAAAGCTGATGACCACTTCGGCCAGGCGATCGGGCATGCGCTTGCCGGTGCGCAAGAAGAAGGGCACCCCTGCCCAGCGCCAGTTGGCGATCTCGGCCTTGATGGCGGTGAAGGTCTCGGTGTGGCTGCCCGCAGCGATGCGGGCCTCGTCCAGGTACCCGACGACGGGTTGGCCCGCGATGGCGCCGGCGCGGTATTGCCCGCGAACCGAGTTGGCCGCGACATCGGATTCGCTGAAGGGCTTGAGCGCGTTGAGCACCTTGAGCTTCTCGTCGCGGATGGCATTGGCCTCCAGCGTTGCCGGTGGCTCCATGGCCACCATGCACAGCAGTTGCAGCAGATGGCTTTGCACCATGTCGCGCAGCGCGCCGGTCTTGTCGTAGAACTCGCCGCGGCCCTCCACGCCGAGGTCTTCGGCGATGGTGATCTGCACGTTGTCCACCCATTCGCGGCGCCACAGGGGCTCGAACAAGGTGTTGCCGAAGCGGATCGCCATGAGGTTCTGCACCGACTCCTTGCCCAGGTAATGGTCGATGCGGTAGAGCTGGTCCTCGGCGAAGTGCCGCCCCACCTCGGCGTTGATGGCGTTGGACGAGGCCAGGTCGCGGCCCAGCGGCTTTTCCAGCACGACGCGCACGCCGGGGTGGTCGAGCCCGACGCGCGCAAGCTGGCCGCAAATGCCGGTGAACAGGGCCGGCGCCGTGGCGAGGTAGCACACGGTGACGCGGTCCCCGTTGCCGGCAAGGGTCTGCGCCAGAGCGTCGAAATCGGCCGGCTGCTCTGCGTCGAGTTTGCAGTAGAGAATGCGCTCGGCGAAGGTCGCCCAGGCGGTGGCATCGAAGTCGGCCTGCACATGCGGCCGTGACTGCGCCTCCATCTGCAGCAGGTAGGCGCTGCGATCGGCATCCTTGCGGCCCAGCGCCAGGATGCGCCCCTGCGGATGCAGCAGGCCCGCTTTGTGGGCCTGCTACAGCGCCGGCAGCAGCTTGCGCATGACCAGATCCCCGGTGCCGCCGAACAGCACGATGTCGAAAGGGGGGGACGTGGTCATGATGGAACCTCCAGGTTGGCGTTCGCGCTTGTCGAATGCATATGGTATGTAGCTAAATTACCTTCGGTCAATGTCTCCGCCTCCGCACGGCAGCCTGACCGCGGAGCGGCAAGCCCGCGCCCATGGGATGGGTATGTCGAAGACCAGACGTGTCGAATCGCCCCCCGGATGCCCATCCCGACCGGGCTGGGGAGCGGGGCGAGTGATCCTCCGCTTGCGCTGGGGTCAAGTGCGGGATAGTATCGCTCGAACGTAACAATATTACATTTGAGATTGTTCATTCGGAATGCCCATGTCGCCCTTGAATCCTGTTCTCACGCGCGTCACCGACCGCATCATCTCCCGCAGCGCCGGGCCTCG
>DAIAZB010000563.1 GCA_027443745.1 Thiomonas sp.
TCGCCAGCAGCCGTTGACCGAGATACGCAACGTTACCCCAACGCCATCTCGATGGCCTTCAACGCTGCCTCCACATTTTGCCGTGGCGTGCCGATGTTCATGCGCATGAAGCCGCTGCCGCCGGGGCCGTAGTCGGTGCCGGGATTCAGGCCGAGCTGGCAGCGGTGGATGAAGAAGTCGCGTAGCGCTGCATCGTCCATGCCGAGTGCGCGGCAGTCCAGCCACAGCAGGTAGCCGGCTTCGGGTGGCACGAGGCGGATCGAGGGGATGCACGTGCGCAGGTAGTTGGCGACGAAGTCGCGCGTGCCGGCGAGGTAGGCGAGCAGGGCGTCGAGCCAGTCGTCGCCGTGACGCCACGCCGCCTTGGCGGCGGCGACCGCGAACGGGTCCGCACCGGTGAGATGCAGTTGCACGAGCTTGTGTTCCAGCGCGCTGCGCAGGTCGGGCCGCGCCGCCACCAGCATGGCGGGTGCCAGCCCCTGCACGTTGAACGTCTTGCTGGGCGAGAGCAGCGTCACGATGGGATCGTCGTCGCGGGCTCGTGCGGCCAGTGGGGTGTGACGTGTCGGCGCCATGGCGAGGTCGCCATGCACCTCGTCGCTGATGATGGTCAGGCCGTGGCGGCGAGCGATGCTGAGCACCGCGTCCAGTTCGTCGGCAGTCCAAGCGCGACCCACGGGGTTGTGCGGGTTGCACAGCAGCATGGCGCGTGCGCCATCGCGGGCGCTCCGTTCCAGTTGCGCCAGGTCCATCGCGTAGTGTCCGTCTTCCTCGCGCAGGGTGTTGCTGGCCAGCCGGCGCCCGCTGGCGTCCACCGCCTGGAAGAAGCCGTTGTAGACGGGAGCCTGCACGATCACCGCGTCGCCGGGGGCGGTCACGGCTTGCAGCGCCGCAGACAGCGCAGCGAGCACGCCCTTGGTCGGCAACGCCCATTCGCGCCTCATGGGCCAGCGGTAACGCCGCTCGCACCAGCCGGCCAGCGCCTGGCGCAGGCTCTCCGGATAGGCCGTGTAGCCGTAGACCGGATGCCTCGCGCGTGTGGCCAGCGCTTCGACCACGCACGGTGGTGCCGCAAAATCCATGTCGGCGATCCACAGCGGGTTGACCGCGTCGCTGCCGAATTTCTGCTGGCGGCCGTCGAACTTCAGCGCATGGGTGCCGCTGCGGTCGACGGGCCGGTCGAAGTCGAACGTCATGGATGGCCCCCCGAACCGCGTCGGGCAACCACGAAGCGGGATTCGAATGCGGGCGAACCCCGGCCGGTGAGCCCCTCACCCCTCGGGAGAGGGGGGCGGCAGCCGGGTGAGGGCTCGGGCATCGCGGGGTGTTCCGGCCCGCCCGGACCCTCACCCCCAGCCCCCCTCCTGATGGGAGAGGGGAGGGCTTCCGGGCAGCCGTGTGCTTGCGCAGGGATATCGATGCGGCGACCCAAGTGGCTCACGCGCGCCGCCGCCACAGCGTCACCTCGGACAAGGTGTGCTGGAACTTGCGCCGCGTCTCGCGTATCACAAACGGCACCGACTGCGGTTCTCCCAGCCGCTGGAAGTGCGCGCCGAGGATGGCGTCGAGGCCGTCCAGCGTGGTGAAGCTCTCGCCATCCTTCTTGAAGCCGCCCACCCAGTCCGCTCGCGGCGTGTGTTCCGCCAGCCAGGTGTAGGGCGAGGCGATCATCAGCAGGCCGCCGGGATTCAGGCGTTCGTGGATGGCTTCGAGGAACTGCGCCGGGTTGTACAGGCGGTCGATCAGGTTGGCGGCCAGGATGAAGTCG
>DAIAZB010000564.1 GCA_027443745.1 Thiomonas sp.
CGCGCTGCAATGGCTCTCGGCATTGGGCTGGCAAGTCGCCCACGGCCCCGACATCTCCCCGCCGGATGGCAAGACCCCGGGCACCGAGCGCGCCACCTACCGCCAGGTCATCCTCACCGCGCGCCTGCGCCAGGCCATCCGCCGCCTCAACCCCCACGTTCCCGCAGGTGCCCAGGACGGCGCCTTGCGTCAGGTGCTGAACCTGAGCATCCCCGGCCTGCTGGCGGCCAACCGCCAGTTCAACCGCTGGCTGGTCGAAGGCGTGCCGGTGGAGTACCGCAAAGACAACCAGGCCCGCGGCGACCGCGTGCGGCTCGTCGACTTTGCCGACGTGGGGCGCAACGACTGGCTGGCGGTCAACCAGTTCACCGTGCAGGGGCCCAAGCACACCCGCCGGCCCGACCTCGTGCTGTTCCTCAACGGCCTGCCCCTGGTGGTCATCGAGCTGAAGAACCCCGGCGACGAGAACGCCGACCTCTGGGCCGCGTACAACCAGCTCCAGGCCTACAAGGATGACATCCCCGACCTGTTCACCCCCAACGCCCTGCTGGTGCTGTCCGACGGTACCTCGGCGCGCATGGGGTCGCTCTCGGCCGAGCGCGAGCGCTTCATGGCCTGGCGCACCATCGACGGCCACAGCACCGACCCGCTGGGGCCGATGCGCGAGCTGGAAACCCTCATCCACGGCGCCTTCGCCCCGGCGCTGCTGCTGGACTACCTGCAGCACTTCATCCTGTTCGAGGATGATGGCGGCCTCGTCAAGAAAGTGGCCGGCTACCACCAGTTCCATGCCGTGCGCGCCGTGGTCGACAGCGTGCTCAAGGCCTCCGCCCCCGGCGGCTCGCGCAAGGGCGGGGTGGTGTGGCACACCCAGGGGGCGGGCAAGAGCATCGAGATGACCTGCCTGGCCGGCATGCTCATGGGCCACCCGGAACTCAAGAACCCCACGGTCTTGATGGTCACCGACCGCAACGACCTGGACAACCAGCTGTTCGGCGTGTTCGCCGGGGCCACCGAGCTGCTGCACGAAACCCCGGTGCAGGCCGCCACCCGCCCCAGGCTGCGCGAGCTGCTGGGCAACCGCCCCAGTGGGGGCATCGTCTTCTCCACCATCCAGAAGTTCACCCCGGGAGAGGATGAAGACATGTTCCCGGTGCTGTCCGAGCGCAGCAACATCATCGTCATCTGCGACGAGGCCCACCGCAGCCAGTACGGCTTTGCCGCCAAGCTGCCCGGACAGGACGAGGCTGCACGCCGCTACCGCCAGAGCGCAGCCGAGCCGCTGAGCGTGCAGGATGCCGGCGCGATTGGGGCCAGCACGGCCTTGCTCACGGCAGCCCCGGCCTCCAGCGTGCGCTACGGCTACGCCCAATACCTGCGCGATGCGCTGCCCAACGCCACCTTCGTCGCCTTCACCGGCACGCCGGTGTCACTGGACGACCGCGACACCCGCGCCGTGTTCGGCGACTATGTCCACATCTACGACATCGAGCAGGCGGTCAAAGACGGGGCCACCGTGCCCATCTACTTCGAGTCCCGCCTGGCCAAGCTGGAGCTCAAGGACGAGAACACCGCGCTGCTCGACGCCGAGGTCGACGAACTCAGCGAGGACGAGGAAGACGACGGCAGCAAGGCCGCACGCTACCGCCGCTGGGCAGCGCTGGAACAACTGGTCGGCAGCCCGCCGCGCATCCAACAGGTGGCCGCCGACATCGTGCAGCACTTCGACAACCGTCTGGCCGCCCTGGATGGCAAGGCCATGGTGGTGGGCATGAGCCGCGCGGTCTGCGTGCATCTGTATGACGCCATCGTCGCCCTGCGCCCCGCATGGCACAACCCCGACCCGAGCCAGGGCGCCATCAAAATCATCATGACCGGCGCGGCCTCCGACAAACCGCTGCTCAAGGCCCACATCTACTCCAAGGACACCCGCAAGCGCCTGGAGCGCCGCTTCAAGGACCCGGCCGACCCGTTCAAGCTGGTCATCGTGCGCGACATGTGGCTCACCGGCTTCGATGCGCCCTGCCTGCACACCATGTACGTCGACAAGCCCATGCGCGGCCACAATCTGATGCAGGCCATCGCCCGGGTCAACCGCGTGTTCCGCGACAAGCCCGGCGGCCTGGTGGTGGACTACATCGGCATCGCCAATGAACTCAAGGCCGCACTGAAGGACTACACCCAGGCCAAGGGCCGGGGGCGACCGACCATCGACACCCAGGAAGCCCTGGCCGTGCTGCTGGAGAAGATGGACGTGCTCCACGGAATCCTGCATGGCTGCGATTACGCCGGCTTCAAGACCCAGGCCTGGCAACTGCTGCCGCAGGTGGCCAACCATGTGCTGGGGCAGGACGATGGCAAGACGCGCTTCGCCGATGCGGTGCTGGCCGCGACCCGCGCGTTCGCGCTGTGCTGCACGCTGGACGATGCGCTGCAACATCGGGACGAACTCGCCTTCCTGCAGGCGGTGAACGCCGCCATCACCAAGCATGGCAATGCCGACAAGGCGCTCAGCGACGAGCAGAAGGAACATGCGCTGCGGCAAATCATCAGCAAGGCCGTGGCCAGCCCCGAGGTGGTGGACATCTTCCAGGCAGCGGGGCTGAACAAGCCGAACATCGGCATTCTGTCGGACGCATTCCTCGACGACGTGCGCCACATGAAAGAGCGCAACCTGGCGGTGGAATTGCTGGAGCGCCTGCTCAAGGACGACATCCGCGCCCGCTTCAAGACCAATGTGGTGAAGTCGGCCAAGTTCTCCGAGCTTCTGCAGGACAGCCTCAAGCGCTACCGCAACCG
>DAIAZB010000565.1 GCA_027443745.1 Thiomonas sp.
CCGTTGTGCGGTTTCCAGCAGTCGCTGGCCGTCGCGCCAGTTGCCAAGCAGGGTCTGCAGGGCTTCGGTGGTTTGCCGCAAGGCTTGCATGCGCCGCGCATCGACTTCGGGCAGTGCATGGCCAAGACGCTCGAGCGAGAAGCGCAGACGCTTGCTGTCGAGGCGAAACGCATGGAGATCGACCATGGACTCCACCTGTTCCAGAGGTGCAGAGTCGCCACGGGCCAGCGCTTCGAGCGTGGGCCGGCAAGCGGCCAGGGACTGGCGCCAGTGCTTGTGGTCCTGGCCGATGGCGCGCCGGGCCAGGTCGCGCAAGGTGAAATGGCGCAGTTTGGCGGCTGCTTTGGTTGGGGCAGGCCAGGTTTCAGCCCAACGCCCGAGCGCCAGCAACAAACGGCCAAAGCGCGGACTGTGCAAATAGGCGCGCAGTGTGCCCCACTGACGCTGGCGCTCGACCTGCAGGCCTGCGCTCCAGCCGGACGCAAGCTCGGGTGCGAGCTGGAGTCGCGCGGCACCGTCACTCAGCATCTGCAAACCCACGTCGGCATCGCGCACGAGGCCAGCAAGCTGCATGGCCCAACGCCATTCGGCTTCGAACCAACGCAGGGCACGCGGCTGGGTCCAGGGCTGCAACCAACGCAGCGTGGTGCGCAGGCGACGCACGGTCACGCGGAATTGATGCACATCACGCGTCGCGTCGCCCGTTTCCATGCGCTCGGCCCCTACCGACAACTGGGCGCAGGCGGTGGACAGCCACAACTGCGCCGCCTGCGGTAAGGACATGTCGGGCGGCAGGCTGGCCGGCTCGTCGGGGGCTCGCGGACGCTCTCCCGCGCGCAGCGCACTGGCACGCTGCGCCTTGTTGATGGTGCTCAGCCGCAGCGGCAGATCTTGCGCCAGCGCCCAGGCCAGATCCCAGCAATGGCTCCACCGCCCGTCGATCAGTTCGATCTCGATCTCGGAGATCGGCGCCTGCAGCATGGCGCCGCCGCGGCTGGCGAGGCAAGCGCCGCGGTCCAGCGCCAGTTCCATGCGGCTGCCCTGCCAATCGATGGCCCATGCCATGCGGTCGAAACGGGTACCAAACACCGGACGCAGCCGAGCGTGCAGCGTATGTGCAGGCAGCGCCAGATCGCGCAACGGCGTCTGGCGCAAGGCGCGCTGCACATCGGCCAGGGCCAACTCGTCGGAGTCGGGCTCCAGACTCGATCCGGCGGCGACCCACTCCCATTCGCCGCGCGCGTGGCCCAGCGCGTCGACTCCCGAGGTCTTGAAGGTCATCACTCGGCCATGTCCGGTCTGACGCAGCCGCAAGGCCATGCCGGCGTCGGCGAGCAAACCATCTTCGGTATCGAAATAGCGGCTGTCGAGCGTCTTGATGCGCGGCGGGCCAGCCAACTGGCCGAGGATGGGGTGATCCGGCAACTGTTGCGCTGCCAACGCGGCGATGCTGAATTTGAGTTCCCGCTCCGTACCCATCATCACCCCCGGCTTCCAGCGTGCCCCGCAACGGGCAGCAGCTTAGCGTCTGCACCAGCCAGCCCGTGTCGGCGAGCGCATGTCTCTGGCTGATTCCACTCGGGCCGGAGCAATCGTGCAATCGTGCGATCGGGTGCGGAACTACATGCCGACGTAGTTCGGCCCACCCCCACCTTCGGGCGCGACCCAGACGATGTTCTGGGTCGGGTCCTTGATGTCGCAGGTCTTGCAATGCACGCAGTTCTGGGCGTTGATCTGCAGCTTGTCACGGCCGTCAGGGCCCTTGATGAACTCGTACACGCCGGCCGGGCAATAGCGCTGCTCCGGGCCGGCATAGCGAGCAAGGTTGACTTGCACCGGCACCGAGACATCTTTCAGCGTGAGGTGCAGCGGTTGGTTTTCCTCGTGATTGGTGTTGCTGATGAAGACCGAGGAAAGCCGGTCGAACGTAAGCTTGCCGTCGGGCTTGGGGTAGTCGATGCGGGGCATGGTTTCGGCCGGTTGCAGCGCGACGTAGTCCGGCGTCTTGCGGTGGATGGTCCAGGGCATGCGACCCTTGAGCAGCCATTGCTCGATGCCGGTCATCAGCGTGCCCAGCATGCGGCCCTTCTTGAACCATTGCTTGAAGTTGCGCGCGCGCTGGAGTTCGGCATGCAGCCAGGATTGTTCGAAAGCGCGCGGGTAATCATCCAAGGTGTCGGCGCTGCGACCGGCGGCCAGCGCCGTGGCAATGGCCTCGGCGGCCAGCATCCCGGTCTTGATCGCGGCGTGGCTGCCCTTGATGCGCGAGGCATTGAGAAAACCCGCCTCGCAACCGACCATGCAGCCGCCCGGAAACACGAACCTGGGCAAGGCCAGAATGCCGCCCGCGGTGAGCGCGCGGGCGCCATAGCCAAGGCGCTTGCCGCCCTCGAAAATCGGGCGGATG
>DAIAZB010000566.1 GCA_027443745.1 Thiomonas sp.
CCGGTTTCCGTGGCGAATGCTTCCAGCCGCACAAACTTGGCATTTACAACGAATGCCTGCGCGCGCGGTACGGCGCTCCGGCATTGTTCCTGTTTCCCATGCTGACAGCCAACGGTCAGAAATTCAGCAGAGCATATGCGACCGCCAAACCTACTATCAGCTGGCTGGAGAAAACCCTGATGTTCATGGCTTTCGCCAAGAACCCCCAGTTGCGCAATATCCAGGCCATGATGCATCTGCGCATTGTCGAGGTTCCGGGTCTCCTGGGGAATCTGGGGCCGGGGCAACCAACTACTAAAGTTCAGGCAGTTCGCAACGCGCTGCTAAATTTTTAGCGGCCAATCACCAAGTAGCCCGTGCGTGGACGGCCCACTCGATGCAAGGGGGTATTCGGAGAAAATTCTGGTTCGGTGCGAGAGCGGTCGTGTGTCCGGCCTGTTTTGTGCGGCATCACGGCCGCTGGCCCAGATGGGTTCCGCGATCCACACCCTAACGCATCAGCGGCCTTGATGGCCGGCGGGCTACACGGGTTTGGTGGATCGTCGGGTCGACCGATCAGCATCTTCTCCTTGTCTGCCCTTACATCGGCGGCACCACGAGCAGGCTAGACAACGACCGGCGCAGGCCGGCGGTAGTCATCCCCGCTCGTCAGCATGGCCCAGATCACCCGGGCCATCTTGTTGGCCAGAGCCACCGCCGCGAGCTTGCGCGGCTTGCGCTCCAGCAAAGCCAATAGCCACGCCGACCGGCCTGAGCCCGCCGATTTGGCAAAGCGGATCACCGCGGTGGCGCCCAGCACAAGCAACTGGCGCAGCCTCTCGTTGCCGGCTCGGCTGATGCCGCCCATGCGCTGCTTGCCGCCGGTCGATCTCTCGCGCGGCACCAGACCAAGCCAGGCGGCAAAATGTCGACCCGATTCAAACTGCCTCGCATCCACCCGCAAAGTGAAACTCAGCGCGGTCATCGGACCCACCCCAGGGATCGCCACCAGACGCTGGCTGGTGGCATCGGCCTTGTGCTCCGCCAGCAGACGCTTGTCGGCCTCAAGCAGGCGCGCATCGAGGCGATCGACTTCATTGCCAAGCAGCCGCAACGCCTGCCTGGCGGCTGCCGGCATCTCCTCATCCACCTCGATACTCGCGCGCAACGTGGCAAACCCGCGATCACCTTGCGCGCCCACCAGCCCCATCTCGGCGGCATGGCCGCGCAGCGCGTTGATCATCTGCGTGCGTTGCCGCACCAGCAGCTCACGCACCGACAACAGCATCGCGCGCGCCTGTGCCTGGGCCGACTTCACCGCCACGTCGCACATGTCCGGCCGGTTGGCGGCTTCGCTGATGGCCTGCGCATCGTTGCGATCGTTCTTGCTGCGTTTGACAAACGGCTTGACATATTGCGCCGGGATCAGCCGCACGCGATGGCCCAATGCGGCGAGCGTGCGTGCCCAGTGATGCGACCCGCCACACGCCTCCATCACCACCTCAAGCGGCGCCTGGTTGGCGAAGAACCTCACCATATCCTGCCGCCGAAGATTGCGGCGCAGCGCCGCTCGGCCCTGGGCATCCGTGCCATGCAGCGTGAAAACAGACTTGGACGTGTCAACCGATATGCGCGTAATCTCATCCATGGACGGCTCCTATGTTCACATGCGACAGCGAACTTTGGCACTTGATGCCGCGGGGCCGTCCACCCCAACGCATGAGAGCGGAGCGTCATGCGGGAGAGGGAGCCGGATTCCGTTGGTTTGAAAACGCGCTGCCGCAGGGGGGCGACTTCTCGGCGGTTTCCCGCATCATCTTGCGATGATGCGGGCTACGAGGCCTTTATTCTTTGGGCTTTAATACCAGGACTGTCGCGTCTGACCCTAGAAGCCCCGCTGGGGCGGCGACGAACAGGCGGTCCATCTGGGGCACATAGAGCGAGGTGCGTGCGCCGCTGGGTGTGGGCACGCGGGCGGTCTCGCGATATTGCCCGCCGTCCTGCTGGATCACTTCCACCACGCCCTCGCCGCAACTGAGGTAGAGCCGGTGGCGGGTGGCGTCGACGAAGACGTCGTCGGCATCGGTGCAGGCGGCGACGTTGGCCTTGATGCTGCCGTCTTTCATGTCCAGCAGCAGCAGGCGCGCCGGGCGGCGAAAGACCACCGCGAGCAGGTGGTTCTCGGCATCGATCGCCATCGGGAAATTCGCGCGCAGGCCGTGCGGCATCGGCCAGTGTGCGGGCGGCGCGCGGCCGGCGAGGTCGACCACCGAAATCATTCCGGCATCGGGCACATTCACAAAGGTGCTTCCGGAATCAGGGTCGAATTCAAATCCCTCCGGATGGGCCGGCAGCGCCACCTTGCGCAGGACCGACCCGCTGGACGGATCGAGCAGCGCCAGGCCGCCGCTGCCGTAGCCGATGATGAAGCGCCCGGATTTCGCATCGACCCTGACGTCATCGGCATCCTCGCCAAGCGCCACCACCCCGGCGGGCGAAAAATCATCGCCGCGGAACAAGCGCACCGTTCCGTCTCCCGCGCTCGCCACCGCCAGCATGTCATTGCGCGGATCGTAGCCGATGCCCTGCGGCTCTTGCAGTCCGGACAGATGGTGAAGCACCGTGCCGGCGGCGAGATCGATGACCTCCACACTGTCGTTGCCGAGTGCCGCGACGAACAGGTGCCCTCGCCGCACATCCACCGCCAGGTGATCGATACGCCCGGAGACGCCCGGCAAAGCGATGCCGCGCTCAAGCGTCAGCGGTGGTTCCGCCGCCCGAACGAACCCAGGCGCAACCAGAAAAGTCAGAAAAAAGCCGAACGCGGCCCGCCAAAAACCCGACCCCACCGCCCCAACCCTCGCCCCAACATTCCAAAAGTTCTTTGTTGGTGTGGACGGCCCCACGGCATCGGGTGCCAATATTGGGGCTTGTTCGAGCTAACCAACAGGAGGGCCGTCCAGATGGAGTATAAGCGGATTGCGATAGACACGTCCAAGCATGTTTTCACCCTG
>DAIAZB010000567.1 GCA_027443745.1 Thiomonas sp.
ATCGAAGCGCTGCTGGGTGCCGGCGCCAAGGTCCAGGCCTTTGACCCGGTGGCGATGGAATCAGCGGCCCGGCATTGGGGCGAGCGCGCCGGGCTGAGCCTGGTGAAGAACGCCAAGTCGGCGCTGCAGGACGCCGACGCCGTGGCCGTGGTCACCGAATGGCACGCCTTTCGCTCACCGGACTTCAACCTGCTTGCATCGCAGTTGCGTGCCAAGGTGGTGTTCGACGGCCGCAACCTCTGGGACCCGCATACCGTGCGCGCCGCCGGCCTGGGCTACTACGGCATCGGCCGGGGCTGAAGCGCTGCCGTCACGGCCGCGGACGGCTCGGTGTACACCGGAGCGAAGCCGCCGCCGGGAGTGCGGAAATTGGTGGTTTGCCCCTGGTAAAGGCGGGCGCTGAGCCACTGCACATGGCCGGAATCGGCATAGGCGCGCAGATCGAACTTGAGGGGCTGCGGCGCCGCGGCGTCGCCGATGTGGCGTTCGCCGGGCGGCGAAAGCGCCTGAGCAACGTAGTCGCCCTGGGTGATCTGCGCCCACACGCCCTTGGTGAGTTTGGCGCCGCGATAAGCGGCGCGGCTGCCAAAGCCGGCCCAGGGCTTGAAGAACAGCCCGCGACGTTCGACCCACAGCCGTGCGGCATTGTCGGCAGTGACGATGTCGGTGTGCGGGATGTGCGTGGCGAGCAAGGAGGCATGCTCGGCACTGGCCCCGAGTTGCTGCAGCCGCTGCGCATCGCACAACAGCGCCAGGTTGCGCTTGTCGGCGAACAGCGCGTGGGCGCGCGGGTGCGGGGTGATGACGGCGGCGTCGCTTTCCCAGGCTCGGCGCAGCGCGAGATGGGCCGCATCGTCAAGGTCGAAGTCGGTGAGGCGGTTGTAGACCAGATCGACGCGCGCGTCGCGATGCCAGAGCCGCCCCTCCTGTATGCGCAGCTCGGCGGGGTCGGTAATCACCGCCGCGATGCCGGCGCGCTCGAACAGCCGGGCGAACAGCAGGAATTCGGCGTAAAGATATTGCCCGGTGGGCGCGGTGTCGACGATGGCGACGCGTTCCGGCTTGCCAGCGCGTCCAGTCTGGCTCCACTCCCGCAGGAACATGGCGGCGATGTCAGCCTCGAACGCGTCGACCGACTCGGCGCTGGGCACCATGCCCTGCATCTCCTCGCAACAGGCGCGCTGCGCCCGCGCCAGCGCCGCGGAAAGCAGGGCGCCGCCGGGGTTGGTGTTGATCTCGATGAGGTGCAGGGTGTCGGCCTCGAGGTGGAAATCGAAGCCAAGGAACACGCCCGGGTTGCTGGGGTGGTGTTGCGCGGCGGCCGGTGCCGTGGCCAGCACCTCGCGCTGGTAGGCGGGCAGGGCGGCCACGGCCTCGACCGCCTGCACCACGGCGCGCATGCGCTGGGCATGGCGGCCGGTGACGAACACCGGCTGGGCCGAGAACAGGTACGGGTTGCGCTGTTGCACCAGCGGATACAGCCCGGGCTGGCCCAGCGCGGATTCGAGCGCGTGGGCCAGCAGCTTGCGGTCCAGGCTGATGCAGAAGCAGTCGCGGTTGAGGCGATCGATCATGGAGTCGGGTACGGGGGGTCAGGCCGGGGCGCCGTCCACATGGACTTGTAGCCACCATTCCAGCAAGGCCAGGTGCCACAGCTTGCTGCCGTTGATGCGGGTGAAGTGCTCGGGCGCCTCGGGCGCAGCCAACAGTTTGTCGACGAAACTGCGCTGGTACAGGCCACGATTGCGGCAGGCGGCCGAGTCGAGCAACCCGCGCATGCGCTGCAGGAACGGCCCGCGCACATGCTTGAGTGCGGGCACCGGGAAATAGCCTTTCGGGCGGTCGATCACCGCGTCGGGGATGAGGCCGCGCGACATGGCCTTGAGCGGGAATTTGCCGCCCTCGCGCAACTTGAATTCGGGCGGCATGCTGGCCGCAAGTTCCACCAGGGCGCGGTCGAGAAAGGGCACGCGCAGCTCCAGTGCGTGGGCCATGGGCAGGTTGTCCACGCGCTTGACCGGGTCGTCGACGATGAGGGTGGTGACATCGAAACGCAGCACCTGGTCGAGGAAGGTGTCGGCGCCGGGCCGGCTCAGCGCCTGCTCCACCAACGCGGACGACACATCCGGCACCTGGAATTCCGGCGCGATCATGCATAGCCACTCGGCATGGTTGCGGTCGAAGTAATGACGGGCAAAGCGCTGCAAGGGCAGGCCGGTTTCGGCCTGCATGTTCGGGTACCAGAAATAACCGCCGAACACTTCGTCCGCCCCCTGGCCGGCAAGCACGACTTTGACGTCGCGCCCGACCCATTCGGCCAGCAGGTCGAAGGCTACGACATCGTGGCTGAACATCGGCTCGGTCATGCGCGCGATGGTCTGCGGCAGTCGCTGCAGCACCGCGCTGTTGGGGATGCTGAGCTTGTGGTGGCGTGTGCCGAAGGCTTGGGCGACGAGATCGGAATACTCGAATTCATCGGCCTTTTCGGTGCCGTCGTCCAGACTCTCGAAGCCGATGGAGTAGGTGCGCAAGTCACGCACATGGTCAGCCAGCAGGCCCACCAGCAGGCTGGAATCGAGCCCGCCCGAGAGCAGTACGCCCACCGGGACATCGGCGGCGTGCACATGGCTGTCGATCGCGCTGCGCAGCACCGCGTGGGTGCGCTGCAGCCACTCGGCCTCGCTCGGCGCCTGGCTTGGACGTCGGGCCTGCAAGCTCCAGTAGGACAGCCGCCGGCGGCTTCCATCGCTGCGCAGGTGCAGCGTGTTGGCCGGTTCAAGCTTGCGCACGCCTTGCAAGATGGTGCGCGGCGCCGGCACCACCGCATGCAGGGTGAACAGATGGTGCAGGGCAACCGGGTCGATGGCGGTGCTCACGCCGCCACCGGCCAGCAGCGCCGGCAGGCTGGAGGCGAAGCGCAGGCGTTGGCCGTCTTCCGTCATGTATAGCGGTTTCATGCCGAATCGATCACGGGCGAGCATCAGGCTGGCGTCGCGTGGGTCCCACAGGGCGAACGCGAACATGCCTTCGAAGCGCCGCACGCAGTCCGCGCCCCAGGCGGCGTAGGCCTTCAGAATGACTTCGGTATCGCCATGCGAGACAAAACGCTGGCCGGCGCCCTGCAGCTCGTCACGCAGTTCGCGATAGTTGTAGAGAACACCGTTGAATACGACCACGCAGCCGGTGCTTGCGTCTCGCATGGGTTGATCACTCGCTGCACTGAGGTCAATGATGGACAGTCGCCGATGACCAAAGGCCAGCGGCCCCGCGTTCCACTGACCGGCATGATCTGGCCCGCGTGTTGCCAGCGCCGCCGACATGCGCGCCACGGCGTCAAGGTCGGCAGCAAGGCTGTCGAAGCGCAGTTCTCCGCAAATTCCGCACATATCGTGGCAGCCCTCAGGGCATCGTGAAGCTGCCATTGTCATGGAACCCTGCGCCGCCTGAAGTTGCCCTGGCACCGCGCCGCACGCCTGTTGCAGGCCGCGTCACGGGCTCAGGCTGGCTGCGCGGCGTGAATTTCGAGGCGGTTCTTGCCGGCGCTCTTGGCCGCATACAAGGCATTGTCGGCCAGGCGCAACGCGCTGCCCAGGTCAGCCTGCGGGCCATGCACCCCAGTCAGTCCGATGCTCACAGAAATGGACAACGGAACGCCCTGGAAATGCAGATTCAGGCCGCGAATGCGCTGCAGCAGGTGCTGGGCGAGTTGTTCCGCGGCGTCCAGCCGGCTGGCGCGGAAGA
>DAIAZB010000568.1 GCA_027443745.1 Thiomonas sp.
ACGACGTCGGCCGTGCGCCGTACGAAGCGCCCGAAGGCGACGTGGAGCAGGCGCTGGCGCAGCTGTGGTGCGAACTGCTGGGCCTGCGGCAGGTGGGCCGCCACGACCACTTTTTCGAGCTGGGCGGCCATTCGCTGCTGGCGGTGCAGCTGGTCTCGCGCCTGCGTGACCGGCTGGGCGTCGAGCTGGAACTGGGCGCGGTCTTCACCCAGCCCAGGTTGCTGGAGCTGGCGCGCCAGGTGCAGGCGGCGTCGGCCAGCGACCTGCCGCCCATCGCCCCGGCGCTGCCCGCGGGCAGGCGCCACCGTCAGCCGCTGCCGCTGTCGTACGCGCAGCAGCGGCTGTGGTTCCTGCAGCAGCTCGACCCGCGGGCCGGCTGGACCTACCTGGTGCCTGGGGCGCTGCGCCTGCAGGGCCGGCTGGACGAGCAGGCGCTGTGCCAGGCGCTGCAGGGCATGGTGGACCGGCACGAGGTGCTGCGCACGCGCCTGGTCCGGCAGGACGACGGCACGGCCGTGCAATGGATCGAGCCGCAGGCGCAGGTCGTGGTGGCCCGGGCCGATCTCAGCGCTCACGCGCAGCCCGCGCAGGCCATGCAGCAGCACCTGGAAGCAGAGGCCGCGACGCCTTTCGACCTGACCGAGCTGCCGCTCATGCGGGCCCGGTTGCTGAAGCTGGGAGAGCAGGACCACGTCCTGGCGCTGACCCTGCACCACGTCATCAGCGACGGATGGTCGCTGGGCGTCATGGTGCGCGAGCTCGGCGCGCTGTACGCCGCGCAGGTGCAGGTGCAGGGGCAGGGGCACGGCGACCCGCTGGCCCCGTTGCCGGTGCAGTACGCCGACTATGCGGTGTGGCAGCGGCGCTGGCTCCAGGGCGACCTGCTGAACCGGCAGCTGGGCTACTGGCAGCAGCAGCTGGCGGGCGCTCCGGCGCTGCTGGAGCTGCCCACCGACCGGCCGCGCCCGCCATCGCAGGACTACGGCGGCGCCCAGGAAGCCTTCGAACTGGACGACGCGACCACCGCTGCGCTGCAGGCACTGGCCCTGCGCCACGACGCGACGCTGCACATGGTGGTGCTGGCCGCCTGGTCGTTGCTGCTGGCGCGCCTGAGCGGGCAGGACGACATCGTCGTCGGCACGCCGATGGCCAACCGCGTGCGGCAGGAGCTCGAACCGCTGATCGGCTTCTTCGTCAACACCGTCGCGCTGCGCCTGCGGCCGCGTCGCGGCGACAGCGTCGGGGCGTTCATCGGCCAGGTGCGGCAGGTGGCGCTGCAGGCGCAACAGCACCAGCACGTGCCCTTCGAGCAGGTGATCGAAGCCGTCAAGCCGCAGCGCAGCCTGGCGCACAGTGCGCTGTTCCAGGTGATGCTCGCGTGGCAGAACGCACCGCAGGCCACGCTTCAGTTGCCGGGCCTGCAGCTGCACGAAGTGGCGGCGCCGATCCGCTCGGTCAAGTTCGACCTCGACATCACGATGCAGCAAGCCGGCAGCCGCATCGTGGGCACGCTGTCCTACGCCACCACGCTGTTCGATGCCGGGACCATCCGGCGCTGGCTGGGGCACTGGCAGGCCGTGGTGCGCCAGCTGGTGCAGGACGACGCCCGCGCGCTGGCGCGGATCGACCTGCTGCAGCCGCCCGACCGCGCGCAGCTGGCCGGCTTCAACGCGGGGCGGCAACGCGTCGCCGACGGCAGCCTCCACGCGCTGTTCGAAGCGCGCGCCCGCCTCGCCCCCGACGCCGTGGCGCTGGTGTGCGAAGGCCAGAGGCTGAGCTACGGCGAGCTCGACGCGCGCGCCAACCGGCTGGCCCGCCACCTGCGCAAGCTCGGCGCGGGCCCGGACCTGCGCGTCGCGATCGCGCTGCCGCGCGGGCTGGATCTCGTGGTGGCGCTGCTGGCCACCCTGAAGTCGGGCGCCGCCTACGTGCCGCTGGACCCCGCGTACCCCGCGAGCCGGCGCGAGTACATGCTGCAGGACAGCCGGCCCGCGGTGATGCTGAGCACGCGCGCGCTGGCGCAAGGGCAGGCGCTGCACGGCGCCGCGCTGTGCTGCCTGGACGACGCCGTGCAGCCCTGGCACGACGAGCCGGCCACGTCACCTGGCGGCACCGTGCATCCCGCCAGTGCCGCGTACGTGATCTACACCTCGGGCTCCACCGGCCAGCCCAAGGGCGTGGTGGTCGAGCACCGGCGGGTCGTGCGGCTGCTGAAGGCGACCGAAGCGGACTACGCCTTCGGGCCCGACGATGTCTGGAGCCTGTTCCACTCCTGCGCGTTCGACTTCTCGGTCTGGGAAATGTGGGGCGCGCTCGCCTACGGCGGCAAGCTGGTGGTGGTGCCGCAGGACGTGAGCCGTTCCCCGCACGAGTTCCACGAGCTGCTGTGCACTGAAGGCGTCACGGTGCTGAACCAGACGCCCAGTGCCTTCAGGCAGCTGATGTCGGCGCAGGCGCAGAGCGCGCGCCAGCACCGGCTGCGCTGGGTCATCTTCGGCGGCGAGGCACTCGATCCGGCATGGCTGCGGCCCTGGTACGAGCGCCACCCGCAGCATGCGCCGACGCTTGTGAACATGTACGGCATCACCGAGACCACGGTGCACGTCAGCTTCCGGCCGCTGGCCCTGGCCGATGCCCTGCGGGCCGGCAGCAGCCCCGTCGGCCGGCCCCTGCGCGACCTGCGGATCTACATCCTCGACGACGAAGGCCAGCAGGTACCCGTCGGCGTGACGGGCGAGCTGTATGTGGGCGGGCAGGGCGTGGCACGCGGCTACCTGAACCGCCCGGGCCTGACCGCGCAGCGCTTCGTGGCCGACCCGTTCGCCGCCGAGCCCGGCGCCCGGATGTACCGCACGGGCGACCTGGGGCGGTGGCGCGCGGACGGCAGCGTCGACTACCTGGGGCGCAACGACCAGCAGGTCAAGATCCGCGGCTTCCGCATCGAGCTCGGCGAGATCGAGGCGGCGCTGCAGGCCCACCCCGGCGTGCGCGAAGCCGTGGTGCTGGCGCACGGCCAGGGCGAGCAGCGCCAGCTCGTGGCCTACGTGTGCGGCGACGCGTCGCCCCAGGCGCTGCGCGAATCGCTGGAGGCCCGGCTGCCCGCCTACATGGTGCCCGCGGCCTACGTGAACCTGGATGTCCTGCCGCTCACGCCCAACGGCAAGCTGGACCGCCGGGCGCTGCCGCAGCCCGATGGCACGCAGGTGGTCCAGCGCACCTACGAACTGCCCCGCGGCGAGTCCGAAGCGCTGCTGGCGCGCCTGTGGCAGGAACTGCTGGCCGTGCCGCGCGTGGGCCGGCACGACCAGTTCTTCGAACTCGGCGGCCATTCGCTGCTGGCGGTGCGCCTGGCCGCAAGCCTGCAGCAGGACAGCGGCGCCCGCCTGCCGTTGCGCGACATCTTCGCCCACCCGGTGCTGCATGAGCAGGCGGCTGCGCTCGACCGCGCCGAGCGCTGCGCGCCGCTGGCGTCGATCGAGCCGGCGGGCCCCGAAGAGCCGGCGCTGGCGTCGCACGCGCAGCAGAGGCTGTGGTTCCTGGACCGACTGGACAAGGCCGCCGGGGCGGCGTTCCACATCCCCGCGGGCTTCACGCTGGCAGGCGCGCTGGACCGC
>DAIAZB010000569.1 GCA_027443745.1 Thiomonas sp.
CCTCAACCCGCTGCCCGAGCAATACACCTGGTGGAGCAACCGCGGCCAGGCGCGGGCCAAGAACGTGGGATGGCGCATCGACTACCACCTGGCCACGCCCGGCGTGGCGCGGCTGGCGCAGCGCGGAAGCGAATCCATCTACACCGCCGAACGCTTCTCCGACCATGCTCCGTTGAGCATCGATTACGCCCTGTCATTCTGAGCAGCGCGCGGGCGCACCAGGCCATCAGGCCGGCAACTGCAACGGCAACTGGTCGAGCCGGTCGAAATAGGCCGCGGCGGGGGTGGCGCGGATGGGTTCGCCGTGGTTGTAGCCGTAAGTGGCCAGCACCACGGGGCAGCCGGCGCCGGCTGCAGCGATGGCATCGTTCTGCGAGTCACCCACCATCAGCGTGTGGGCGGGTGCGATGCCGATCTGCCTGCAGGTTTCGACCAGCGGCATGGGGTCGGGCTTTTTCCGCGGGAAGGCGTCGCCGCCATTCACGGCAACGAAAAAGTGCAGCAGCCCCTTGATGCGCAGCAGCTCGCGCGCGTAGTGGGTCGGCTTGTTGGTGATGCACGCCAGCACCAGGCCGGCGTCGGCCAGGCGCTGCAGGCCTTCGGCAATGCCGGGGAAGGTGTTGGAGTGCGTGCCATTGACCTCGGCGTAATGGTGCTGGTAGCGCTCGATGGCCTGCGGGTAGATAACGTCAGCCTGCGCGTCACTCAGGAAAATGCGCAGGTTTTGCGCGACCAGGTATTCCGATCCCTTGCCGATGCGCACTTCCACCTGCTCTCGCGTGACTTCGGGCAGATCGAACTCGGGCAGCATGCGGTTGAGCGTGGCATGGAAGTCGCCCAGGGTGTCGACCTGGGTGCCGTCGAGGTCAACGATGGCGGCGCGGATGGCCACGCCATGCACCGAAACACCGGCCATGTCGACAGCGCTGCTCATGCCGTCACCGCCGCCAGGTTGACGCGCATGGCGTCGATCACCGCCTTGTAGTCGGGCTTGCCGAAAATGGCGCTGCCGGCTACGAAGGTGTCCACTCCCGCCGCGGCGGCGGCGGCGATGTTCTCGGGTTTGATGCCGCCGTCGATTTCGAGCAGCACCTCGCGCCCCGTCTTGGCCTGGTACGCGTCGAGCTTGGCGCGCACCACGCGGGCTTTGTCGAGCGAACTGGCGATGAAACTCTGGCCACCGAAACCGGGGTTCACGCTCATCAGCAGCACGAGGTCGACCTTGTCCATGAGGTAGTCGAGCACATCCGGCGACGTGGCCGGGTTGAAGACCAGCCCGGCCTTGGCGCCGCCGTCGCGGATCATCTGCAGGGTGCGGTCGACATGCTTGCTGGCTTCCGGGTGGAACGAGACGATGTCGGCCCCCGCCTTGACGAACATCTGCGCCAAGGCATCCACCGGCTCGACCATGAGGTGCACGTCGAGCGTGACCGGCGTGCCGTCGGCGCGCTTGCAATGGGGCTTGATGGCTTCGGCCACCAGCGGGCCGATGGTCAGGTTGGGAACATAATGGTTATCCATCACGTCGAAGTGGATGAAATCGGCGCCGGCGGTTATGACGTTGCGCACTTCTTCGCCCAGACGGGCGAAATCCGCCGAGAGAATACTGGGGGCAATACGGTAGGTTTTCATCGCCACCGATTGTAAAAGCCCCAGAATTTCGCCGACAGCCCGGCTGTCTACAATCGTCAGCACCATGGATCCTTATCAATTTTCAGTGACGGTGAAGCCTGAATTTCTGGCCGACCAATCCGACCCGAAACAAGGCGTCTGGTCCTACAGCTACAGCGTGAGCATCCGCAACTCCGGCAGCGTCGCCGCCCAGCTCATCGCCCGCCACTGGATCATCATGGACGGTGCTGGCCATGTGGAT
>DAIAZB010000570.1 GCA_027443745.1 Thiomonas sp.
TACAGAATGCCCATGAGGATGAGCGTGGGGGCCACGCCTTGCGGGCTCGTGGCGCTGAAATGCTTCATCAGGGCCACAGCCAGCGGCGCTCCGATCATGGCTCCTCCGCCGAAGCCCATGATGGCGAAGCCGGTGGCCAGGCCGCGACGGTCGGGAAACCACTTGATGAGTGTCGAGACCGGTGTGATGTAGCCCAGGCCCAGGCCGATGCCACCGAGCACTCCGCTGCCCAGGATCACCAGCCAGAGTTGATGGGTCGAGACGCCGATGCCGCCCAGCACGAGACCGCCGCCCCAGCAGAGCGCGGCGATGAAGCCGGCCTTGCGCGGGCCTGCGTGTTCCAGCCAGGCGCCCCAGATGGCGGCGGAAATGCCGAGAAAGGCGATGAAGACTTCGAAGATATGCGTGACCGACGGCACGGTCCAGTTGCAACTCGTGGTGGTGAGCTGTCCCCAGAAACCCATGCTGCTGCACAGGGCGGCGTCGGTGCCGGCGAGCAACTTGCTCATGGGCAGCCAGAACACGGAAAAACCATAGGCCATGCCGATGCAAAGATGGATGGCAAGGGCGGCTGGCGGCACCAGCCAGCGGTTGAACTGGGTGCCCGCTACGGTGCGCTCGCGGTCCAGCAGACCTGCTGCAGGCAGGGTCGTCGTCATCGATTCAGACATGGTGTCTCCTCTTATGGGTTGTTGGCATGAACAACATTACCGCGACTACTTGGGTAGCGGAATAGGTTGATCGCGTAAGCCTGTGACCGCAAGTTACTTGCCGAGGGGGAATTTGCCCATCGATATTTCCTGAACAGATGTTCGCTTTTCCAGCATACGCCTTGCCCCACGCAGCTTGAGCATGCTGGTGCCGCGCTCGATCCGCGGCCGTGGCGACACCTTGCCCGAGACTCAGTCGGCGCACAGGAGTTGCGCCGCGGCGATCAGCGCTTCCACCGCCACCGGCCTGGGCTTGCGCGCCAGCGTCACCAGTCCGGTCTGCCACGACACCAGGGGTTGTTCCAGCGTCACGACGTTCACCCCTTGCGGTGTGCCGATGTTGTCGAGCACGCTGCGCGGCAAGATGCTGCACCAGCTGCCGCTGGCGACATGCGCCAGCATGCTGACGATGGAGTTGGTTTCCACCGCCGGCTGCGGACACAGGCCCAGACCATCGAACACGCGGTTGATGGTCTTGCGGTTTTGCATGTCCGGCGTCAGCAGGCACAGTGGCAGCTGCCCGGCCTCGGCCCAGGTGATGGTCCTGAGACCCCAGGCCGGGGTGCGGGCGCCGGCGATGAGCACATGCTGCTCATGCCAGATGGGCACGAAATCCAGTTCCGCTGCCTTACTGGACTCGGTGTAGACGATGCCGCCGTCGACTTCGAACGATTGCACCCGCCGCAGGATGGCGTCGGTGTTGAGTGAAAGAATTTCGAGGGTGAGTTGCGGGTGCTTGCGCGCCAGTTCGGCTGACAGCGCCGCCACCACCGTCAGCGCGGTGGGAATCACGCCGAGCCGCAGCCTGCCACTCAGGCCCGCTCCGAGTTGGGTCAGGTGCAGGCGGAAATCGCTCTCCACGGCTGTCATGCGACGGGCGTAATCGAGCACAGCCAGGCCCTCACTGGTGAAACCCGAGAAGGCCTGGCCGCGCTCGACCACGGCCAGGCCCAACTCGGCTTCGAGATCACGAATGGCGGCCGACAAGGTGGATGGCGAAACATGGCAGCTGGCGGCGGCACGGCCGAAGTGGCGCTCTTGAGCCAGGGCGATGAGATAGCGGTATTTGCGAGAAAGCATCTGGATGGTCTGGAGGAATCTGGGTAGCTTGGACATCGACTCGCTGGACTGGGACCTGTTGATGCCATGTCTGCCCCCGCGTTGCCCCCAGCCGGTGTGGCTGCAAGGCGGAGGCGCAGCAATCGCGTCAACAGGCCCTAGTCCAGCAAGTCGAAACCGAGTTGCTCGACGGCAAGAAATTCGCGCGTGAAATCCGCCACGAAGCTGTAGAAATCAGCCGCCGTATGCGCGGCGATGGCTTCGCACATGCGCGTGCCCCAGGGTTGGATATGCGCCTGGAACAGCGCGCGCTGGCGTGTCAGCAGGCACAGATCGGGGTCGTCCCCGGCGATGAGAAACCGCATGATTTCGGCCAGGACGGCGAAATGGTCTTCGCTCTCGCCCACCTCCTGGCGCCGCACCAGGCCAAGCTCCCGCAAGTCGCCGCGCAGGCGCGCGAGCGGCTTTTCGTGCAGCGCGCCGGCCAGGTAGTAAGAGCCGTAGACATACACCGCCGGCTGGCCGATACCGCCGAACAGGGTTTCGAAGGCCTCGCGCGCGGCGGCCACGCTGGTGTTGCGCGCCGCGCCGGTCAGCGCCGCCCAGGTGGCCTGCAACGGGCTGGGCGGCGCGGCGACCCCAGCGTCTGCGGCCATGACAGGCTGCTCGCCCAGATGCCGCAGCAGCTCGGCATCGGCCGGGGCGATGTAGAGCAACGCGAGCAAGCCCCAGACATCGGCAC
>DAIAZB010000571.1 GCA_027443745.1 Thiomonas sp.
GGCGCTGCACCTGGCCGCCATCGGCGAGGCCGCCGCGGCCGACGCCAGCGGCTACAAGGCGTTGGTCTGCGTGTTTCTGAACGGCGGCAACGACCACGGCAACACCGTTGTGCCTTACGACCAGCCCAGCCATGACGCTTACGCCGCCATTCGCCAGACTCTGGCGACACCGCGCGACCAGCTCGCCGCCACGGCGCTCACGCCCAGCGTCGCGCTCGACGGCGGTCGGCAATGGGCGCTGGCACCCACCCTGGCACCGCTCAAGCCCGCGTTCGACGCCGGGCGGCTGGGCGTGCTGCTCAACGTCGGCACGCTGGTGCAGCCCACCAGCGTGGCGCAGTACAGGGCGCGCAGCGTGCCGCTGCCACCCAAGCTGTTCTCGCACAACGACCAGCAGAGTGTGTGGCAGGCCGCCGTGCCCGAGGGCGCCACCAGCGGCTGGGGCGGGCGCATCGGCGACTTGTTCCTCTCCAGCAACGGCAGCAGCACCTTCACCTGCATCAACGTGGCGGGCAACGCCGTCTACCTCAGCGGCCAGCAGGCGGTGCAATATCAAATCTCCACCGGCGGGGCGATTGCGGTGAATGGCATCACCCGCCCCCTGTACGGCTCGCAGGCCTGTGCCGATGCCTTGCGCAACCTCACCACCAGCCCGCGCGGCAACAACTGGCTGGAGCAGGAGCTCAACCGCGTCACCGCCCGCTCTGTCGGGGCGCAGGCCACCGTGGCTGGGGCGCTGGCCACGGCGCCCGCCAACTTCGCCGCGCCGTTCGACACCACCAACCCGCTGGCCAGCCAACTTCTCATGGTGGCGCGGCTCATCGCCTCGCGCGCGGCGCTGGGCGCGAAGCGGCAGGTGTTCTTTGTGTCGCTGGGCGGCTTCGATCTGCACGACAACCTCAACGCCCAGCATCCGGCGCTGCTGGGCCGCGTCGGCGGCGCCCTGGCCAGTTTCGACGCGGCGATGGCGGAGCTGGGCGTGGCCAGTCAGGTGACGGCGTTCACCGCCTCCGACTTCGGCCGCACCCTCAGCTCCAACGGCGACGGCTCCGACCATGGCTGGGGCGCGCATCACGTCGTGCTGGGCGGCGCGGTGCGCGGCGGGCGCTTCTGGGGCGCGCAGCCCGAGGTCAGTGTCAACGGTGCCGACGACGTCGGCCAGGGCCGCCTGCTGCCCACCACTGGCGTCGACCAGCTCGCTGCAACGCTCGCCGGCTGGATGGGTGTGGCCGACAGCGAGATGCCGCTGGTCGTGCCGCAGATCGGCAACTACACCCAGCGCAATCTGGGGCTGCTGGCCTGAGGCACGCTCAGCCTCAGGCGCACCACTTTCAGCTTCGCCATTCAGGCAAGCAATTCCCGAGCGGCCAGCCAGGCCGCCTCGACGCTGGGCACGAGCCCGCCACCGCCCAAGGTGCGGGCGAGCGCGGGGGACGCGGGGGTGAACAACTCAGAGCCGGTGCTGACGAACAGCCCCACCACGGGGCGGCGCAGGGCGGCGGCCATGTGGGTGAAGCCGGTGTCGACGCCGATGACCAGATTGCATTGGGCGATCACCGCCAGCATGTCCATCAGGCTGCGGCGGTCGAGCAGGTCGGCGCTGTGCGACGGCAGGCCCTGCGCGATGGCGCGCGCGCGCGCCTGCTCTTCGGCATTGCCCCAGGTCAGTTGCAGCCGTGCGCC
>DAIAZB010000572.1 GCA_027443745.1 Thiomonas sp.
CCGGTGTGCCGCCACCGGGTCCGGCGATGCCGGTGATGGACAGCGCCGCCTGCACGGGGGCGCGCGCCAGAACCCCTCGTGCCATGGCCAGCGCCACTTCGCTGCTGACGGCGCCATGCGCGGCGAGCAGGGCTTCGGGCACGCCCAGCAACTCGATCTTGGCGCGGTTGCTGTAGGTGACGAAGCCGCGCTCGAACCAGTCGCTCGAACCGGCGAAGCAGGTGACGGCCGCGGCCACCAGTCCGCCCGTGCAAGACTCGGCGCAGCTCAGCATCCAGCCGCGCTCGAGCAAGATTTCACGCAGCGCCTGCGCGGCATCGAGCACGTTCTGCCAGGGTGTGCGCGCCTCATGCGCCATGGCTTGCGCTCCATGGAAGCAGATGCATGGCGCCGAACACCACCGCCAGGGTGAGCAGGGCGGCCACGAGGTCGTCGAGCATGATGCCCAGGCCGCCTTGCACATGCCGGTCGCACCAGCCCACCGGGCCGCTCTTGACGGCGTCGAACACGCGAAACAGACCGAAGCCTGCCGCTTGCAGCCACCATACGGCAGGGGTTTGCGGCGCGGGTTGCAGCAGCCACAGCACCAGCCAGATGGCGACGATTTCGTCCCACACCACCGGCGAGGGATCATCGGTCTGCAAGGCCTGCGCGGTGCGCCCGCAAACCCACACACCCAGGGCAAACCCACCGAGCAGGAACGCAGCCCAGATGCCATTCGGCAGCCATGGCGCAAGGAGCAGGTAGCTGGCCCAGCCGAACAGGCTGCCCGCCGTGCCCGGAGCGATGGGCGCGAGCCCGGAACCGAAGCCGAAGGCGACACAATGCACCGGATTCGAGAAGGCGAAGCGCCAGTTGGGCTGCGGCGCCGTGGTGCCTGCGGGGCTTGGAGGGGATGGGTTCATGGCGTGCGGAAGTGGTCGAACGCGGCGTAGTGTGCCGGGACTTCGTGGCCTTGCGCGTCCAGCAAGGTCACGCCTGGCGCGGCGGTGATGCGGCCAATGCAGGCCACGGGAGTTTGCGCCTCGCCGGCGGCGGCGAGCACCGCCTCGCGTCGATGCACCGGCGCGGTAAACAACAACTCGTAATCGTCGCCGCCGGCGAGCTGGCAGGCGCGGCGGCGTGCGATGGGCTGAGCCTGCACGACGCGACTGGCTGGAATGCGATCGGCTTCGATGCACGCACCCACGCGACTTGCCCTCAGCACATGGCCGAGATCGCCGAGCAGGCCGTCGGAGATGTCGATGGCGGCATGGGCGATGCCGCGCAGCGCCTGACCAAGCGCCACGCGCGCAGCGGGCTGGTCCATGCGCGCGCGGACCGCGGCGAGATCATCGGCAGCCAGGCTCCACTCGCCGCGGAGATGTCCGAGCGCGAGGCGGGCGTCGCCGGGCGTGCCCGACACCCAGAGCGCATCACCCGCCTGCGCCGCGTCGCGACGCAAAGCCAAGCCCGGCGGCACCAGCCCCAGCACGGTGATGCAGATGTTCAGCGGGCCCTTGGTGGTGTCACCGCCAATCAGGTCGATGAGATGCTCGTCGGCGAGCGCGAACAGCCCGGTGCTGAAGCCTTCGAGCCAGTCGGCGTCGATCGCTGGCAAGGCCAACGCCAGGGTGAACGCCAGCGGCTGCGCGCCCATGGCGGCCAAATCCGACAAGTTCACGGCAAGCGCCTTGTGGCCGAGCTTGCCGGCGTCGGCCCCGGGCAGGAAGTGGCGGCCTTCGACCAGCATGTCGCTGGACACCGCGAGCTGCCGGCCGGCGGGCACGGCGAGCAGGGCGCAATCGTCACCCACGCCAAGGACAGCGTTGCGCGCAGGGCGGGTGAAGTAACGCGCGATGAGATCGAATTCGCCGAGGTTGGACGTCATGCGGGTATTGTCGTCGCTGGGCAAGCGGGCAACTCCAGC
>DAIAZB010000573.1 GCA_027443745.1 Thiomonas sp.
CGAAGACATCCGGGAGTCGGAGGAGGTGGGCACTTGCCCGCCCGCGTTCCCAACCGACGCCCTGACCCTGCTGCTGCGCGAACGTTTTGCGACCGAGCCTGCCGCGCGCGCCGCCTATCTGGTCGAGCTGCATCGCGGACCGGAGATGGCCGACGTCTCGCTGCTGCTCGGCATCGTCGTGGTGACCGCCCACCAGCAACGGCTGCTGCAGCTCACGACGCTGTGGATCAAACCTGTGCTGGATACCTTGCCGATGCCGCTCATGATGACGTTGATGACCCCGGAAGAAGAACTCCCCGAGGTCTTCCATCACGGCATCCAGTTCTATGGAACCTGACGTCATCAGGGCGTTCTATGGTGAAGACGGATGAGGCGATTCCGACGCGGGTGCCATGCGTGGACGAGAGCTGAGTGCAGGCGATCGAACGCACCCAACCGGTGTTGCCGATGGGATGGGGCAACATCAGCCAAAGCTACGCCCGAGTCCTACGCGGCATGGCCCATCGTGGTGCGGTCTCCCCGGGTCGCGTGGATCAAGGCACACCGCGATGTCCTCGAACCGGCTGCGAACAAGTTCTATGGCCCGGAGGCCATAGGAGGCTGGAAGCCCGGCGATCCGGACGTGCTTGAGCTGGCCACGACCAATCCGGAAGAGGCGCAAGCGTACTGGGCCAGACTGGCGGAAGAACAAATGGCATGGCATGCCTATGCGGATTGGGTGTCCAAAAACATCAAGCCACCTCCGCCGGACATGCGCTACTGCCTTCCGGTCCCACCAAGCTCTCAAGAAACAGAACTTGAGGACAGCCGTTTTCATGCGGCTGCCCCCAATGGATTGATCTGGAAGCCCAGTGCAGCGGCGCGGCGCTTGAGGGCGGCGATACTACGTTGGCGTTGCTGCTCTTCATAGCGCTGCTGGCCTTGGTCGACGAACGCTTCGCCGCAGGTCAGCATGAAGTACACCATGTGAGCGATCTTGTGTGCCGTGGCTGTGTTCGCGCGCGGCTTGTCCATACGGCTGCACAGTCGCCGGTAGAACGCCCCGAGCACGGAGTCGCTGTGCGACAGGCTCATCGCGGCCATCTTCAGCGCCTGGCGCACCCGATTGGCCGAGCGCTTGGTGCGCGCCGACAGCACCTTGCCGCCGCTGATCTTGGTGGCCGGGCATAGCCCCAGCCACGAACAGAAGTGCTTGACGTTGGCGAAGCGACTCAGATCGGTGCCGATTTCGCTGAGAATCTTCATCACGCTGGCGAGCCCCAAGCCGTTGATGCGAGTGAGATCGCAGCCGGCCCAGTTGGCCAGCTGCTGGCGCACATCGAACGTCGCCCGTGCCTTGCTGCCTGCGCGCGGCGTCTTGCCGATGTCCACGCGGGCCGCCGAGCGCTCGGCCAGCAGCGCCGCAAGTGTGTCGTCGCACTCGCGCAGATGCCTGGCAATGTCGTCGTACATCGCCAGCGCCTGGCCCAGCACGAACAGATGCTCCTCGCGCCAGTTGCCGGTGAGCGCGCGCACAATGTCGTGCGCGCTGGCCTTGATGCGACGATGGCGGCGCTTGGCCAGGACGCTCGCGTCGCGTTGCCCGGCCACGATGTCGCGGATGATGGCTTGGCCGGTCTGGCCCATCACGTCACTGATCACCTCGGTCAGTTGGATGTTCATCTGCACCAGCGCCTTTTGCATGCGCTGCACCCAACTGGCCTGCTCGGTGAGCAACACTTCACGCTGGCGCGTCACGGCCCGCAGGACACACCCTTCAGCTTCAGGGCGGAACGCCGCACGCAGCAAACCGTGACTCATGAGCTTTTGCAGCCACTGGCAGTCCTGCACGTCGCTCTTGCGCCCCGGCACGTATTTGATCTGTCGCGCATCGACCAGCCACACCTTCAGCCCGCGCTGCTCCAGCACCTCATACACCGGAATCCAGTCCACCCCGGTGGACTCCAGCGCCACGACATCGACCCCACACGCCAGCAGCCAGTCGGCCATCGTGTTGAGATCGTCGGTCATCGCGCCGAACTCGCGCACCGGGGCATCCGTGCTGTGCGGCGGTACCGCCACCCAGTGGCTCGATGCCCCCACATCCACTGCTGCCGCGTTCGGAAATACCTCGTCTTCTCGCTTGCGCATCGCCATGCCGTACTCCAGTATCGTTGATGAACGGCAGCGCCATGGGAAGCGTCGAACTCGACTCGATCTCTCAAACGGGATGCGGCTCGCGCCGCTCAGCACTGTCACCGACGATTCCCGGACCATGCTCACAGACGGGCTCGCACCACGACGCCCGATTGCGCCGCGAGCTCGCACCCATGACGTATCGGCCATCTCGGCGCTGCCGTTCACCTTGTAGCGCATCGTCGTTTCTTCAGGGACACCTGGCCCGCGCGCGGGGTTGGGTTGCTCACAAGGTCACATCGGCGGCGCGCGCACGGGTTTGGACGCGAAGATGGCGCTGCGCCACATCCACTTTGGCATTGTCCAAAGGGGTGCACGCAAGGTAGTCGACGCGGATTTGTCCGACTACTTCCAGACCATTCCGCACGGCGACCTGATGCGCTGTGTCGCTCGGCGCATTGCCGATGGCACGCTGCTGGCGGTGATTCGGCAATGGCTCGACGCACCGGTACTGGAACGCACGCCCCAAGGCGGCATCATCTCGCCGCTGCTGGCCAACCTGTACTTCCGACGTTTCATGCTGGCATGGTCCCGTCATGGTTATGCAGCGCAGCAGCGTGCCGAGGTGGTCAACTATGCTGACGATCTTGTGATCCTGTGCCCACCGGGCAACGGAGAGCGAGCGCTGGAGGCGATGCGGCACTTGATGGACAGGCTCGGCCTGACGGTGAATGAGAAGAAGACCCGACTGGCGCGACTGCCAGCCGACCGGTTCGACTTCCTCGGATACACCGTGGGTCGTTTCTTCGGAAAGGATGCGGTAGGTGCGCTTGCCCAGACGCTTCAATTCGATGCCGCCGATGCGGATCTCGCCCTCCTGCGGCTCCAGCAATCCCAGCAGCAGCTTGGCCAGTGTGGTCTTGCCCAGCCCCGAGGGGCCGGCAATGGCCACCGACTCACCCGCCGCGATGTCCAGGTCCAGATGCCGGATCACCCAGCGCTCGCCCTCGGCATAGCGGAAGCCCAGGTTGCGCACTTGGATCGATGGTTCTGGCAGCGGCCCGGCATAGTTCGTCTCGACATGGCGCTCCGGTGGCGTCAGCACGATGTCGGCCAGACGCTGGCCCTGCAGGCGCAGCATCTTCACCTGCACCGCGTAGTCGACCAGGCTGCCGGCGCGGCTGGTGAACATGCCGGCGTACATCGTGAAGGCGATCAGCATGCCGGCGCTGAAGTCGGCGCCGCCCAGCACCATCAGCGCACCGACCCAGTAGATGGCGGTGGTGTCCAGCCCGAAGATCAGCGTGTTGGCCGAACCGAAGATCAGGCGGTCTGGCAGGAGGCGCTGGCCGAGCGTTTTGCCCCTCGTTTGCGCCATTTGGCGGCAGTTGCCCCAAGCCGATGGCGCGCCCCGAAAGTAGGGTGCGCCATATCATGGCGCACCCTATTTCCGCTCAAGCAAGCCCGCGGCATGGTAGGTTCGCCAAGTCGAGCACGATGTATCCGACAAGCTGCTAGAAGCCTGTTAGCCAACTACCAGCAGTCCGATGAACCTGATTGGCGAGAAAAGGTTACTCAATCAGCTGACCAAATTGCTTGTCGAGAAGGCACTCGAAGCTGGGCCGCCCCGAGCATCAACACCACATGGTGTTGGCGCCATCTTGGAGACCCGGGGTCCGGCAATTGAACAGGGGAAAAACATGTCGACAGAGCTGGCCGTTAGGCCTCCATACGTGCCCATTATCAAATGGCAGAAGTGGGAACAGCGCGCGCTTTGCGAACTGACCGCACCGGTCATTGGGCGGGTGCTACCGTGTCTGGAAATCCGTGATTCATCTCAGCATAAGACGTTGCTTAAGGCCTTGGGTACGACGTGGCCGCATCGCGTGATGGTCGACTATGCCAACCCTGACGGCATTCTCACCTCGCCTCGCTCAGAAGAGCTGCGGGAGTTCTGCAGGCAGCATCCCAACGCTGCCGCACATGTCATTCCCGTGATCAATCCTAGGGATACCGGCGCCCTTGGCAAACCGAAACTCATGGCCTTGCTCCACGGGCATCGACAGGTCGCCTATCGCTTGCGGGTCGGCCCAAGTCACTGGATGGAGGACGCACTCGCGGCTCTCAAAAGCATAAAGAAGTACATGACGACACCAGTAGGTGGCGCCTTGCTGATCATTGACCTCGGCGTCACGCCGACCAATTGGACGAACGCCACCGTCAAAGCTTTTGGAAAAACAGTGACCGACTGCGCTGGGCTTGGCTTTGCCAGCGTGCACGTCTCGTCGGGGTCGTTTCCCGAGTCGCTTGCATCAGTCACCGGTTCTGGCAATTTCGGTCGTCGCGACTGGCAGCTATGGAAAGCGCTGGATGCGGCCATCCCAACGATCAATGTGGGCTTCAGTGATTACGGGATCCTCTGGCCACACTGGTCGGAGACCGTTTTGATGCGGCGTGGCGGCAAGGCGACCATTCGCTACGCATGTGCGGATAAATGGATCATCCTCAAAGGAAACAGCCTTCAGAAGGCGGAATCGATTGCTATCAGTCAGCTCATGACGACGGTGTATGCCGCGGAGTTTCTTGGTAGGGCCTTTTCCTTCGGGGATCGGTTGATTGCCGATCGCGCCAATCCGACGATTCCCGACAAAAATAAACTGTGTGGACATGCGCACATCGCTGAGGGCTGGACGCACCACATAACCTTCGTGGTGAAGAAACAATACTGACGCCTACGCGGCTTGCAGCGCGCCACGTCGGGACACACGCGATGGAACTAGCTGCGCCAAGTCTGCCACCGCTAAAGCACGGGCCAGGAAGGTTTGCATGTCATAAAGGCTCTTGCTTCGCCAACCGCGCTCGTGGCCCAAGTCCGCCAGTACGGCCAAGCACTCATCGCGGGCCAACGTTGCGGCAAGGCTGTAGGCTTCTTGGCGGCGATTGGGCTTGGCCTGACGCAGATGTCGGAATGGCTCACCGAAAGCCGAGGGAATGACCAGAATGCCCCACCACGACGGCAACAGCGGCAGCGCCCGAGCTAGGTGCCGTTCCGCAGTGACGAGCGTGACGTGGCTGAAGGTTTTGCCGTATCGCGCACCTTGGCCGATCAATCGCGTGAGCGAGTCGGCGGGGCTTTTAATTTCGTAACAGTGGAACTGTGTGACTTCGACCAGGTCTGCGCGGCCTATGCCTCGCTCAAGCTTGAATTCTTCGATGAACCGAAGCTCCGCGCGGGGCGTCTGTGCTTCTAGGTAGGCTATGAGGCCTGTCTTGATGTCGGCTTCGAGCATGGCGGCATGCGATCTCGGATCCAGTCGAAACATCATAGCAGGTACGGCCTGTAGTTATGCATAAGTTTGCTATATTTGCATGACATGCATGCGACTAACCCTTCGCCAGTTAACCCCGAAGCGATGGCGCAGGATCTGCGACGCCGCTATGCGATGATGGGCTTGTTAACAAGCACGGAGATCGCTGACCGCACCGGGATCAATCAATCGCAGGTGTACCGCAACCTCTTCGGCAAGCCGCGGCGAGTCTCCAAGACGCTTAAGAAGCTATGCAGTTATGCAAATATGCTGCAACAGGACGGCGCGCCCGACCCGCGCACGTCCGAGGTGTTGATGCAAGCCCTGGGTAGCGTGTGGGATGGCACTGCCGCACATGCCCAGCGGATCGCCGATATGCTTTTGTCCATCCGGCAGGCCAAGCTGTGATGGGCGCGAATGCACGCCATACCGGGAATCGAGGAAGAGCGCTATGACGGATCAAACCCAAGCCCTCTCTGCCACGCGCGCCTACGCTCAACTTCAAGGCCAGGGCTATCCCCGCGCGTTCATCGAAAAGCTCCTGCCCGACTGGTGGGACAACGCCCTGCTGCGCACGAGCGCCGGCGCACTGCAATTCGCCTTGATCTTGCGGCAGCGCCTCGGACTGGAAGTGTCCTTCGCCGACTCAGGCGACATCGATATCCGCGGCAGCGCGGCTCAACGACGCTACAAGCATCGCGCCGACACTGCCGCCAGCGAGCTCGAAGTCGCGGCCAACCTCGGACTTGCCCTGGCGCAGCTCGCCGCCTTCACAACATCCCAATCCTACCGCGCGTTGCCGACCGATCCGTTGGCGCTACGCGAGGTCGTTGTCCGTACCAGCGGGCGCCCGGCGGTCGACTTCGAAGGACTGCTGCAGGCCGTGTGGGCACACGGCATTCCGGTCATCTTCCTCAACGAGCTGCCCAAGAATCGAAAGCGCCTGACGGGGATGGCAACCGCATTGACTGACCGTCCGGCCATCGTACTGGGCCTTAAGCATCAGCAGCGAGCCCGACAGCTTTTTGTCTTGGCACACGAGCTGGCCCATGTGCTGTGCGGGCACGTTACTGAAGGCAGCATGCTGATCGACGAAGATCTGTCCAACGTGTCCGATGCCATCGCCCCCGTGAGCGCACGGCTGGATAAGGAAGAATCGCAGGCCGATCAGTTCGCCCTGAACACCATCCGCAACGGAGCTAGCGCACGCGCCATCTCGCTGGGTGAGCACCACTCACCGGCCACGCTCGCGGCGGCGGCGCATAGCAAGGGCACGGCACTGGGCATCGACCCGGGGCACCTCATCCTTTCGTTCGCTCGCGAGCGATCCGAATGGCTGATGGCCAACCAGGCCATGGGCTTCTACCCCGACACAGGGCATGCACTTGATCTGGTTCGCGACGCATTTCTTGCTAACACTGAGAGGGGACGCCTGAGCGAGGAGAACCGCGAGTACCTGCTCACCGCGCAGGGCTTTGGCCGCTAAGGAGTAAGGAGAGCTGGCCATGTACCTGTTGGACAGCGACGTCGCACGCAAAATGGCGCAGTACATCTTGATCGACGACATGGTCGCTTGCCTAGGATGCAGACTCGCCGACCTGGCCGTGCTACCACAGCTAAAGTTCCAGCTCGGGATCGGCACGGCTAAGGCGTTACGGAAATTGGGTAACGAGGCCGCTGTCGCGGCGGCGAACAAACTCATCGACGCCGCGCAGGAAATCAGCCTGGGCCCAGAAGCGGCCAATACGCTGCTTGGGCTCAATCGTCCCGATATCGACTCCGGTGAACAGGTGCTCTTCGCGGCACTCCTGCTCGATGTAAGTCGGCAGATGGTCAGCGGCGACAAGCGAGCTATGGTGGCTTTGTCGCAGATCGAAACAATCGAGCACGTGTGGGCGTCGCTACGCTGTCTGGAGGATCTCGTCCTGCTCATGGTGCATGCCATGGCGTTCGATGCCCTTTCGGCGAATATTCGTGGCCGTGCCGATGCGGACATCAGCCTGAGCATCATTTTTGGACGATCCCAAGCGGCCCCAAAGGCGAGCGTGCTCGAGGCCCTGGGGAGCTATCTCAATCAGCTGATCAACGACACCGGAGGGCGCTACGTGATCTCCGGCAGGCTTGGACGCGTTTGTGGCCAATGCTCGCATCAATCGCTATGAACTGGGGGTACACGAACCCGACATGGGCACGATCGCCCGCTTGGCGAACGCCTTGTCAGGTAAACGCCCGGCCACCGCACCTGTGATCTGGCGGAGTGGCTGTTGCACGCTCGCGTGGGATCACGACGAGGTGCAGCGATGGCGACGAATGAGGCGGCGCAGGGTGGGCGGCGCATGTGCAGCGGTGGCGTGAGAGCGGTCTGACGCAGGCGGCGTACTGCCAGCAGTACGCGCTCAACCGGCACATGCTGACGTACTGGAGCTGGCGGCTGCGCCGAGAGGCGGAGACACCGGCGGCTGGGCCACAGGATGCGCCCGCGCTGCTGCCGATTCGGATGGTGGAGACGGCGGTGAGCGGTGGTGTTCCGGCGGCTGCGCCGCTGGGCTTGTCACTGACGTGGCCGAGCGGGTTGCGCCTGCCGATGGCGACGGCGACGGCGCGGCCATCAGCTTCGTCCTCGGCGCCGTCACATCACACACCCGGATCGGGATCAGGCCCGAGGCTGCGGCATCGCACCGATCATGCTCGGCGCACGGCAACGCCGCCGCTTCCCTCCGCAGCCGCCGCTGCCAGCGCTGCAACGATCACGCTATCCGCCAGATCGTCTCCCGGGCCGTGGCCACGGATCAGATCGTCGACATCTTCGCGGCGGCGGGGCTGAAGCAGCCGGATATCTCCATCCTCTCCGACGGCTTTCTCGCCGAAGTGCGCGACATGCCGCAGCGCAACCTCGCCGTCGAGCTGCTGCAGAAGCTGCTCAAGGGCGAGATCCGATCCCGCGCCAAACGCAATGTGGTGCAGGGCCGCTCCTTCACCGAGATGCTGGAGCAGACCCTGCGCCGCTACCACAACCGCGCGATCGAGACGGCCAGGGTGATCGAGGAGCTGATCGCGATCGCCAAGGATATTCGTGCCGCGGGGCAGCGCGGTGAGTAACTGGGACTGACCGAAGACGAGGTCGCCTTCTACGACGCGCTGGAAACCAACGACAGCGCGGTCCAGGTTCTGGGCGACGACAACCTGCGCCTGATCGCGCGGGAACTCGTGAAGACCCTGCGCGCCAACGTCACCATCGACTGGACGGGTGCGCGAGAACGTGCGCGCACAACTGCGCGTGCTGGTCAAGCGCATCTTGCGCAAGTACGGCTATCCGCCGGACAAGCAGGAGCGCGCCACGCAGACGGTGCTCGAGCAGGCCTTGCAGCTATCGGGCCTGTGGGCAGTGTGAATCTGAAGCGCGAATCGACCAAGAGTGCACCGAAAGCGCAGCAGGAAAGTTGACTTCTTTCCTCTTAACGTACAGATTATGCGCGCGGGGTTGTCGAAAAGCTGTTGATATTCTTGCGCGCTATCTGATATCCTGTTGGACCGCTTCGGCGGCCGCGACCCTAGATGGAGGGTCAGACTGGAGAGTGCCATGACGACCAACCTGAAGACTGCCCAAGAGCTTCTCTTTGGCAAAGAGGGCCTTGGCGCATCCAATTTCAAGATGTTCCCGGGCACGGACCGGGATGCTACCGTCTCCGAGGTTTCGGCTGAGATTGCTGCATCGTTGCATCGGCTTGCTGATGACAAGCTCGAAGTCGTCGAGCTTGATGACTGAGCAGATGTCGGGGACTGGTGACAAGGAATGTCTTTTCGGGATCTCTACAACTTCTGCCAAGCGCTACAAGCGCCAATCAGTCGCAAGGTGTTGGTGCCCCGCGTCTGTGATTTGGCGAAGTGCAGTGAACCCTTGATCTGCGCAGACGGCAAGATCGATACGGCTCGTCTGCGCGGCTACTTTGTTCGCCCCGACTCGGGCGATGCAAAGTATGCAAGGTTCTGCA
Organism: Thiomonas sp.; assembly: GCA_027443745.1. The sequence continues at coordinate 9,416 of DAIAZB010000573.1, forward strand.
GACCAGACCGCCCGGTGATCGTTTTCGCGCGGGGCCAGGGAGAGGAGTGGGAACGCTTCGTCGTTGTCAAAGAGCTGATGCATTTGTTCGATGACCCGCTTGAGACCGTCTCAACGGCTGCCGAGTTTGACGGGTTGCTCGAAGAGTTCACTGCGCCGGCAACAGACGGGATGTCGTCAGCTTTCAGGTCGGAAAACGTCTGCTACTGGCGCGCACTTGCGGTTTTTTGCCCAGAGGCAACGCGGCAGGAACTTGAGAGAGACGTCAAGAAGGACCCGGCGCAACTTGAACAAGCTGCCAAGCAGTTGAAACTCCCGCAAGAGATCACGATCAACCTCTTTCGGTCGAGCTTCAAGCAAATCGTGCAGATGCTGATCTGCAAGTAGGCGGTTCCCTACGCCACGTGCAGCACGCGCTCGATGGTCGCGCCAATGGGCTTCTCGGATCCTTTCACTGTTGCTGCCCAGCAGCAAAAGCTGCCCGGGTGTCACGCGCTGCCGACAGGAGTTGAGGCTCGCGGCGGGCGGTGGCTACGCGTTAAGAGCAGTTTGAAGAACCCGATTTGAACTTGCCGTCAGTGGCCTGATGGATCACGTGGATAGGTGCGCCGCTGAAGTGGCCGCGACGATTGCCCTTTGTTGCGTGTTGGTTCTCGCTTTCCCCTGCTCTTGAGCTATGTCGCGCTGCTGATGAGCAGCGCACGCTGGCCGATCTGCTGGGGCGCAGGCGTGTGCTGCAGGCGGGCGCGGCGGTGTTCGTGCTGGGATCGCTGCTGGCCGGGCTGGCGCCGACTATCGCCGCGTTGATTGCCGGGCGCGTGTTGGCGGGTGTCGCGGCCCTGCTGCTGCCCGCCAGCCTGGCGCTGATCCGCGTCATCTGGGCCGATCCGCACGAGCGCGCCCACGCCATCGGCGTGTGGGCCGGCACTAACGGCGCGGCGCTGGCGATCGGCCCCACCCTGGGCGGCTGGCTGATCCAGGTCGCGGGCTGGCACATGGGACCGTTTGCAAGCACGCTAACGGCGCTGGGTGCCACCGCCCCGGAGGGGGACCGGCGTGGCGGCACCCAGAAGTCGGCTCCTGATTCTACTGCTCGAGAATCACGCCATAGTGTCCGTCGACGGACACATTGACGTACCCCCGGCCGCCATTGTCTTGGACCGTGTACTGGGTGCCGGAAATGAGATCGGTGACGGTCGAGCCGATGGCGTCGCCCGCCAACCAGAC
>DAIAZB010000574.1 GCA_027443745.1 Thiomonas sp.
AGACGCTCATCGCACTCCTTTCGGTATCGTCATCTACCGCGCCGCGCCGCGCGCCGCGGTTGTAGCCGCCACCCCCTCCGCGCCTGCAGCTGACATTGCGCCGACGCCCGCTCCCGCTCAGGTGATCCAGCCAAGGCCGGCCTTGGGCACAGCAGGGCGCGCGGCCCGCGTCGCATCGCTCCATGGCATGCAGGTGATCGGGTTCCCCTCTGCCACGTTGGTGCTGATTGCGTCCAAGGTCGGCGGACAGACCCTGGTCAGCCCCTATCAGGTCGGGCAGTCGCTCCCGGGCGGCGCACAGATCACGTCTATCGACGCCCAAGGTGGACGTGTGGTCACCACCGCCGGTGTGTTGGCGTCGACGCAGTAGCTCGCGGGCTTTCAAGTGGCTGACGGCATGCACGACGAGCCTCTGCGACGCGTCCGCGGCGAAGTCCTGCGCATCACTGCGCGCAACGAGGACACGCTCTGGTCGGTGTTGGTTATCGCTCCGCAGCGGATCAGTCCACGTGCTGAACGTGAAGAAGCGCGCGTCAAGCACCAGAACGAAACGCCCTCCACTGCTCCTGAAGGCCCCTTCGATCCCACTTCGTCCGAAACGAAGCCGGTCCCGGTCGACGGCATGCCCGCGCCTACGGAAGAGTCCCACCGCACCGTTGCGCGTGCGCCGGATGCCGGGGCGCAGGCCAGCAACACCTTGGTCAACTCCGCATTCAGCACCAGTCAGCCGCTCGATCCGGCCGTCCTCCCGCCCGAGCTGGCGGTCGTGGTCTACAGCAACGCGACCATCGGACAGATCCTGACCGCGCACGGCAAGCTGGTCGACAGCCGTTTCGGCAAGCAGTTCAAGGCCATCGGCGCCGTCGCGGAAAACCCGGTCAACCCCGCAGGCATCGCGCGATACTTGGGCTCCGGCTTCATCCATGGTATCGGACCTGCGCTGGCTGAACGCATTGTAGAGGCCTTCGGGGTGGACGCCTTGCGGGTGATCCGTGACGAGCCCGAGCGCCTGGCTTCGATCAATGGCCTGGGCCTCGTACGCTGCACGCGGATCTCGGACGAGTGGAAGGCCCAGGAAGCCCAGCGCGAGATCATGCTGTTCTTCCACTCCCAAGGCATCTCCGGCGCGCTGGCGCGACGTATCCACAAGACCTATGGCGATGACGCCATCGAGGTCGTGCGCGAGAACCCCTACCGGCTCTGTTCGGAGGTGCGTGGCATCGGCTTTCGCATCGCCGACGGCATCTCCAACGCGCTCGGCGTACCGCGCAACGCGCCGCAGCGGATCGACGCCGGCATCGCCTACGTCATGGAGGAGATCAACACCTCCGGTTCCACCGGGGCACGGGAGAGCGTCTTCGTCGAAAAGGCATCGGAATCGCTCGAGGTGAAGGCCGAAGACCTGCGCGCCGGACTGGAGCGTACGGTCTCAACCCCGGCCCCGGCCCCGGCCGGCGACGGCGGAGAAGCGCCCGCTCCGGCGGCGCTGCTGCCGCTGCTCAGGGTAGGCGACACCCTGTTTCATGCCGGGCTGGTGCGCCAGGAGACGCTGATCTCCAAGTTCATCCTGCGGCGCGCCGGCGTGCGGCCACTGTTCGCCAGCCGCTTCAGCCCGTCGATGATCGATGCGGTGTCCGGCCATGGCGTTACGCTTTCGCCCGCCCAGCGTCGAGGGATCGAGAGCGTCTTCGCCAACGGTGTCTCGATCATTACAGGCGGCCCTGGCTGCGGTAAGACCACCACACTCTCGGTGCTGACCCAGATCCTCGAACGGATGAAGCTGTCGTTCGCCTTCGCGGCTCCGACCGGCAAGGCCGCGCAGCGGATCAGCGAAACGACAGGCCGCGAGGCCACGACGATCCATCGCCTGCTCAAGCTGCGCCCTGGTAGTACCGATGCGCAGGTTGTGGATGTGGACGTGTTGATTCTCGACGAATGTTCCATGGTCGACGTGCCACTGATGTCGATCGTGTTGCGCAACCTGTCGAAGAAGACCGTCCTGGTGCTGGTCGGCGATGCCTACCAACTGCCCTCGGTAGGTCCCGGTCGTGTCATGGGCGACCTCATCGACAGCGGCCGCGTGGCCAGTACGCGCCTCGACATCGTCTTTCGCCAAGGCGCCGGCAGCCAGATCAAGCTCGCCGCGCGCGACATCCGGCACGGCGAGTTCCCGACGCCGGCGGGCCGCGATGGCGATTTCTTCATCCTCCACGAGGGAAACACGCCCGAGATCGCCGCGGCCATGGCGCTGCCCGACGAAGAGGAGCGGCCGGGTGCGGTTGCCAAGGTGGCCAGCGATTTGATCGCCGATTTGGTACTCACACGTGTCGCCAAGCGCTACGGTTTCACCTGGCAGGACATCCAGGTGCTCTCGCCGATGAACAAGGGCGCCGTGGGCGTCATCACACTCAATCGTCGCTTGCAGTCCGCACTGAACGGGCCAGAGCGCTACCCTGGCGTCAAGCCGGCGAGCATTCCCTACGGCGGCGAACGGCTTGATTTGTACCCCGGCGATCGGGTCATCCAGATTTCGAACAACTACGACCTCGAAATCTTCAACGGTGACACCGGCTACATTCGTGCAATCGATCATCAGACCAAGATGATCCAGGTCGATTTTGGCCGGATGCTGGTGAACGTGCCCTTCGACTTCGCCGACGAGCTGCGACCGGCCTACGCCATCACCATTCACAAGAGCCAGGGCAGCGAAGCGCCGGTCGTGATCATGCCGATCGTGACTCAACATTGGAACATGCTGCAGCGCGACCTGCTCTACACCGGGCTGACGCGCGCGAAGAAGTTGGCCATCATCGTCGGCCAGAAGCGGGCCATCGCTGCCGCGGTCCGCAATGTCGGGGGAAACAACCGAGTCACCCGGCTATTGGCCTGTCTCAACGAGCAGGGCTGAACGACATGCACGCGCACACGCCTGAACGGGCGTGGCGGCGAGACCCAAACCCCTGCCCCGGCAACGGGGCAAGTCGAAGTCCTTGACCCGCGAAACCCCCAGCCCGCCATCGTCCGTGCCTTTTTACTAACATCCAGGCCAGCAACTGTCACGAACGTGCGATTGGCGCACGTCTTCAACGTGAAGGAGTTGCACATGGCCAAGAGCCAAACCACGAACAGCCTGATCGCTCTGAACTGTCTCATCCAGCTCACCCTGGGCGTCGTACCCAATGGCGAAGATCATGGCGAGATCAGCGTCCGGAAGGGCGAGAAGATCAAGGCAAGCATGATCGGCTGGGTCAAGTCCGATCGCGTCAAGGACGACGAGGGCGATTACAGCCCCGCAAGTTTCGGCATGCTGCGCGTGCGCGGCGTGCGCGTCGACAAGGGTGTCGCCGGCAAGGACCGCATCATCCTGCAGACCGATGGCGGCCTGCGTGGTGTGCTGTTCCCGGTCTCGGCCGAGAACCAGGCCAAGCAGACCAAGCAGCCGGCCTACATCTACCAAGGCGAACTGGACGATGGGAAGGGCGGCAAGTTGATCCTGTTCGGCTACAACCGGACGGGCGTCAATGGTCGATTCCTCTCATGTTCGTCGAGGTTCGATAAACCTGGCGCGCACGAGACGAGCGCGCACGCGCCGGCGCCGGTGCCTGTCGCCGATGACGTCTTCGAGGATGACATTCCATTCTGAGACCGAATGAGACGTAATGAGACGATCTAAACGCCTCAGATAAGTCCCATCACAGCAAAGGGCCCTCCTGCGATCCGCCACACGGCGGTCTATGCGAGGGCCTTTTTCGACCCCGTAACCGCCGCGCACCTGCTGCCGGCGGTTTACTTTTTTGGCGATCCGCGCTGCGTTGTCGCGCGGCGCCGGTGCCAACGATGGTTCTTACCACGCGGTTCATGCGCAACTCTTCGGAACAGATCGTCGCGCCATCCGGATGGCTTCTGCGCTGATTTTTGTATCACGTTCGTCGCATGTTTTGCGATCCGCGCAAGCCATGATGGCCACGCGCAGATCGTTCACCCAGAGACCCCGGCCGGGTCAGGAGATAACGATGAAGTTCACAGACGGTATCAAAACGCCCTTCGCGCAGTTCGTCACTCAGCGCGAGGGATTCAGCAGCGACAACGAGGAAGTGGCGAGCTACATCCCCTGGATGACCGCCGTGGCGCTATCGCGTCACGAGGATGTCCCCTCCCCGCTCAATGGCGCGCTCGTCATCCCTGTGGGCAAAGGCCATCGTGCCGGCGCCGTCACGGGCATTACGAGCCGGTGCGGGCATGAGATCTACATGCCGATCGTCGACGGCCTTGGTGACGCGCTGCCGATCAATGGGATCTCCCAGGTCGACATCAATCGCGCGATCGTCCGCGGCCGCGCGAAGATGATCGCCATCGCGGCGGGCATCGGGCTGCCGCTCTGGGTCAAAGGTCAATCCGACGTACGTCAGTTCCTGCTGGAATTAGGCGCAGCGCCTGGGTGCGACCTGTCGACGCTCGAGCCGTTGTTGCAGCACACGAGCGATGGCATTGCCTACGTTCCGTGGGCGGCCGCTGTTGCGGCCGCGTCGATCACCAGCGACACCTTCAGGATCCAGCAGGATCCGATCGTGTTGCACGGCATGGTGCGGGTCACGATCCAGTGGCGCCACGAGACCTACGCCGACTACTACCCGATCGCCGAGTCGAAGAACGGCGAGATGGTCCCGCTCGACAACTACGGTCCGCTGGAATGGAATCGTGCGTCGATGCGAGGCCTTACTCGGCTGATCGCGCAAGTGACCGGCTATGGCGCATCCACCTATGCGGACGAGTCGATCGAGCGCCTGCACAGCGCGGCGCCGCTGCAACGAAAGGTGGCCGTGCTCACCGTGGTTCAGAACTCGGCGCCCGCGCCGGCGCCTGAGCCGATGGTCACGGTGGCGGCGGAGGCTGCCGCGCCCGTGGAGGCTGCTGCGTTGGCGGCGACGCCGGCGGTGGAGGCTTCGGCCGATACCTCGGCCGCAGTCAGTGAAGCGCGCAAGCCCCGCAAGCCGCGTCAGCGGACGGAAGCGGCCTCGACGCCAGCCCCGGCAGCCTCCACGGACGAACCCAAGGTGGCTCCGCCGCCGACTGGCTTCGAGCCAGCATCGGTCCCGGTTGCAGCAGAAGCTCCCACGGCTCCGGCTCCGGTGATTGCCGAGGCCCCGCTGGCCGCAGACGCAACGCTGCCGGCGACGGTGGAGGCGGTTCAGACGGTCAGCACCGAAACTTCGGACGCCGTCCGTCGTTCGGAGAGCATCGCCGCCTCCAAGGCCTCTCGCGTACCCGGCACTTCTGAAGCCGCGCGCGCGAAGAGCGACAGCATCGAAGTCGAGATGCGTCGAGTGCGGGTTCGTGAGGCAGCCGAGCGGGTGAAGACCCAGTCGGACGCCGAAATCCTCGCGATCGTTCGGGCGCGCCTCTCTGCTCTCGGCCGTACCGAGGCGGATGCGGTCCACTGGCTCGTCAATGTCGGCTTGGCCGAAGAGCGCACGCTCGAGAATGGATCGACGGGCTTCGACGCTTTCAACCGTGACGAGATCGTCGCGGCGCTGGTGCTGGTGTCCCCATCCAGGAAGACCACCGCCCCTTCGGTGCCTTCCGAGACGCGCGCTGCCTGACGCTGTACTTCCCAAAGCCCCTGCATCCGCAGGGGCTTTGCTTTGTGTAGCATTCATGTATAACATGGTGCAGGCTAATCTACTGCCGTTGCCGGGTACCAATCGATGCTTCGTGCTGCCATCGCCGAGAGTTGCAGGCCACAGGTCTTGGCATGGCCGAACCGGTTCGCGCCGTGCATTCTTGCGCCCAACCATATTTCGCTCTCGGATGGTCCGGTGATCGCTGCGCGGGCGCCGCGCAGGATCCTCTTTGCGGTAGACCCCGACTATGCCTTGAGCCCGATCTGGTCGACGTTCATGCGTGCGTGGGGCGCCGTGACCCGCTGTGACTTCGTCGCGGCCGGTCCTGGCCGCATCCTTGGGCTGCGGGCGATGCTGGCGCGACTTGAGATGGGTGGATGGGTCTGTCTGTTTCCACAGGGCGGCGTCAGCGCCGTCGGTGATGCGGCTTTGCCTGACCTCGACGGGCTCGAATGGCTTGCTCGGCGCAGCGGCGCGCCGGTCTACCGGGTCGCCATGCGCCCGCGGTCTGGCGTCCATGGGCGGTACCGCCTCTCAACCATCGTTTCAATCGACCCGGCAATGGTTTGTCGGTCCGCTGGGCGCATGCGCAGATCCAGCAGCACGGGCCAGGAACATCCGAATCGGCGCATCTTGGCGTCTGATTGATGGCAGGACGGCTTGCTTTTGTGTATAATTGCCTGCGCCAAGTGCCGCTAGTCTGCGCTGAACCTTGCTTCCTCTTTTTGATGCTCGCATCGCACGTGTGTCGTGGTGCGATCGCATGCCGCGCGCATGCACACAATCGATCAAGATGAGGACTTCTTCGCATGGCCCCTACCGGCACAATCCGTGGAGCGCATGACGGCGCCCAGAGCCTGAGTCCCCAGGCGCGCGCCGATCTTCAGGCACTCGCCGTCCACCACGGCATCGGCGAGGTCTTGCTTCTCGAATCCATCATCACTCGCGCCATGCTGTCCAGTGGCCTGCTTGGCGACCCCGTTTCGATCGGGATGCTCGAAATGGAAATCGACTTCGATCAGCTTGAGCGTGCGGAGGATGCGGACTGGATGTCGTCATCCGTGGAAGTCCAATCCGTGGAAGTCCAGGCGCCTGAAGTTACTACGCCGCGAGACGGCATCTCTGGGGCAACAGAAGCGTGTGTCGAACGCGCATTCCCGCAAGGAGGGAAACCACAATGAAGAAGAACACCAAGGCGTCCGCCGAAGGCGCCGGCAAAGCCGATTCCCAAGACGCCGGCAAGGGTCGCGAGATCCGTGGCAAGGGCTACGTCATGCAGGACCCCGACACCAAGCAGATGTACTTGCTGATGGCCAAGACCCGCGCCGGAGCGGTGCGTGCCTACGTCGCCTGGCGGGCCCGTGTCGCCCGCCTCGATGCACAGGCGCGTGTCCGCGCGGCGGATCCCGTGGCGCTGATCCAGGCCGGGCGTGAAGGTTGGACGGTTCTGTGTGACGAAAACACCAATGACGTGTCGGGCGATCTTGCCGGCAGCCAGATGCCGCTACAAGAAATCCGGCAAGACGCGATGTCGTGGCCCGGCGAGGAGACGAGCCCCGCGCGCGACCCGAATGGAGCGGGTTGCTCATGATCCTCCGCGATGACATCGAGCAAGGCACGGAGGCCTGGCATGCTTGGCGCTCGCGTGGCATAGGATCTTCCGATGTCGTGGTGATCGCCATGCACATCGGCCTGATCGAACGGCAGTCGTGGGCGTCCAGCATCACCGACCTTTACGAGGAGAAAGTCGGGCTGGTCGCGCACGAGAGCCTGGATAACTGGCGCATGCGTCGTGGCCACACCGGCGAAGGATTCGTTCGCGCCGTCGCGGCGCGGCGGCTTGGTGAAGAGTTCAGCCCCAAGTGCATCGAAATGGGTGAGGACGTCCCCGAGATGCGGGTGTCGCTGGACGGCCTGAACTTCATGGGCTATCACGTCCTGGAGTGCAAGAACCCCAGCGGAAAGGTCCATGATCTCGCGCTGCAAGGCGAGGTCGTGAGCTACTACCAACCGCAGATCTGCCACCAGGGTATCTGCACGTTCGGTCACCCCGAAAGCTGGAAGCGTGACGAGCGCCTGATCACCTTCGCCAGCGGTGCTCCGGAACATCCGGACGAGGCGCGTCGCGTCGCACTCGTCACGCGCGATGTCTACGACTACCGCGAGATGGCGCTGTCGCTCTACCCGGCCGTGATGGACTTCATTCAGTGCGTCCGCGAGAAGACCCCGCCCCTCGGCGAGGACTTCATGGCGGCGGCCACGATGTTCCGGATGGCCAAGACCCGCGAAAACGAGGCGAAAACGCTCAGCAATGAGGCGCGCGCCAAGATGCTCGGGATCGTCGAAAAGCTGGGCCTGACCAACGCCCGCGGCAACGGCGTGTCCGTGTCGTGGTTCCCCGAATCATGGGAATACGACTTCGCGGCCTACGCGAAGAGCCTCAATCCCGCGGCCGAACAGATCGAGCCGTTCAAGAAAGCACGCAAGCCCTACTGGGTGGTCAAGTGACCTACACGGAAGGCGGAGAACCCAAGATGAAACAAAAGGACTACCACCATCACCCGCGGTTGCATCCGCACCACGGTGACCCGGCTGGGTCGGCGCTCGCGAACGGTCAGCGCGTCCGCAACGCAAGCGTCCCGCCACCGAGCGCGACCGCCGTAAAAACTGCGTTGCGAAGCGTCGAAATGCTCGGCGGCTCGATCGACGAGAGCAACCTGCTCGCGCACGCGCTTGGTGACCGGCGTCTTGCTTATCGACAGGACCTGCGTCAGATCGCGTTGGGCATGGCCGATGTATCCATCGTCCATCGCTTGCACGAAGCGGTCGGCTCGCAGTAACCACCCCCACCCCCTCGGCCATTCCGGTCGAGGGGGTCTTTCGTTCTGAGTCGGAGTTCAAAGCATGAGATACGGCACCGCAGTTGAAAGTCTCGCAGCGGCCCTTTACAGCGCCTGCTGCGTCGACTTGCCTGACGTGGTCTACGAAGATCGCGACTGGGACGCTTACCACACGCTTGTTGCTGGGATGTCACGCAAAGATCTGAGGGCGATGCATTCTCGAGAGGAGTCCACAGGCCAGCGCGAGGGCGCCCGCATCACGCGCCAGCGCCGGCCGGCTCCTGCCGAATGCACCGTATTGCTGTTCCCGCAGACGTGGCCCAGCACGGCCATTGGCTTCGGTGGAATAGCCGGCCAGGCCCTCACTGAGGCCTACACGGTCGTGGTGACAAACGATGCCGATGGGTGCTCGGCGGTCTATTCCGGCGGGCGACTCGCCTACCTGGTTCCGGCAGCCGCGGCAGAACGGGAGGCTTTCGACGGATACCTGAAAGGGTGGAGCATGCCCTCAGTTGATGCAGCCCTGCGCCAACATGGTTGGAGCCCTGCTCAGACCCCACCGATCGCGTGCGTTGCGCGCAAGAAGACGCGCCGGCGTGATCTTACGGAGAAAAGCTGATGGGTGTCCCCATGAAGTCAGGCTTGCTCGCCGACGCGGCTGACGCAGAACCCATGCTTCAGCGCGCGCTGCGCCTTATCCGACGTCACGAAAATGCCCTTCGCGGGCTTGGCGTGTTGGCCGCAGGCGCCGGAGGCGCATGGTCGGCTTTCCTGGCGACTCCTGGATTCCGATTCGCCCCTTGGTCGTTGCCCTACGGCTTCACCGTTGGTCTGCTCCTGCTGCTGTTTGGCTTGCTCCTGGTGCGTGTGCGCACGCATGGCGTGCTGCTGCTTGCCGGCTGGTACGGCGTGGCGACATCGGCGATACCATGCATCTGGGCGCGTTACTACGGTGCAGGCATGCTTCCTGGTGGCGGTTCCCTGGAAGGTGCTGGCGCCTGGGTGCTGCTGGTGGCCATGCTGTCACTGCCAGCCTATCTCGTCCCGGCCGCCTGGGTGCGGCGCGTGCCGGCCGCCGGCGTCCTCCTGTCCATGCTGCTCGCTGCCGTTCCTCCGCTCGGGTTGTTCGGCATGGCGACGCCGTGGCTTACCGCCGGCGCGCTGCTGCCAGGAGTGGGTGGGTTCTGGCACGGCTGGATTGCACTGGCGCTGCTCGTGGCGCTCATGGTCTCAGTGGGACTGGTTCGCAATGAAGACCGGATCGGAAAGCTGGTGTTCCTGCTGGGCGTGGCGCTGTTCGGCGTGAGTATCGTCCTTGGCGTTCGTGCGCCGGCTCCACAGCTCGCCGCCGGCGCTGGCGGACCTGGCCACTGGCGCATCTGGGCCATGCAGGAGCATCTGGGTGAAGTCCCTGACGCGGATCAGCATTTCGATGCCTATTACGCCTTCGAGAAGGACTTGCGCGCGCAGGTGCGCGCGGCGCTTGACGAGGGCGCACGCCTGATTGTGACACCCGAGGGCATGGACCCTCACTGGAACGCAGGGGAAGCTCTGGAATGGTCCGATGTCGCCGCCCTGGCGCGTCAGCGGCACGCCACGGTGCTACTTGGCATTTATCGGCCACTGCCGCGTACGGCCCCCGGCCCAGCCGACTGGCAGGACGGGTTGCTGGATCTCGGCAGTGGAGCTTTCTACCCGGATCGCATCGCTCAGCCGATCTCGATGTGGCGGCCGTGGGCGGCGGCGTCAATTGGTTCCTTCCCGCTCAACACCAGCAGGCATTCGATGATAGAGACGCCCTACGGGCGCGCGGCCTACCTGCTGTGCTACGAGGAGCTTCTGGTTTGGCCGGTGGCGGGCCAGATGCTGCCGTGGCGTGCAGCCCATCCGAAGCTTCTGATCAGCGCGGCGAACCAATGGTTCGTCAACGGGCCGCACAGCTGGCTGGGGCGCACCCAGTCACGCAGCGTGCGCATGCAGGCACTCCTGTGGAACCTGCCGTTGCTGCGCTCTGCCAACTGGGCGGCACCGCAGTGACCTGTCCGGCCGATCTTGCAAGACTCGGTATGGACAACTTCCCGGAACCCGCTAGTTCGGCGGATATCAGGAGGTCTTCAATGGGAGCCAGTGTATTCCGGGCGTGCCAGGTCGCTGCTTATCGCACGGCCGCAGGCACTCCGATCTACATCCTCCTTGAGGATGGGTACGACAAAAAAGACGGCCCGGCGCGATCGCGTTGGGTGTGCGCGGCCTTCGGCCGCTGGGTCGACGTTTTGCGCTGGATCATGATCGCGGCGAACTCGGTCGGCGACGGCATGCTGCAGAGTGTCGGCGGCAAGATTACCCAATATGGGTATCTGCGCCAGTGGATCGAGGCGGCGCGAGTGCCGCTGGAAATCCCAGCTCACAAACTCCTCGGCGGATCTGGCGTGTTACGCGTTGAACCGTTCAAGGGCTTCGACTGGTGGGAGGAGTCCAAGGTTGAGGCGGAAGCGCATAACGCTCTGATCCGCGATGCGCTGGCTCGGCATCCTGGGAATGAACGGCGGCTTGCCGACTTCGGTTCTGGCCAAGAGATCACCTTCTCGCTCTTCGAGGACGGGGAAATGCTGCTCGACATCATGGGTGATATCGCGATTCCCGACGCTTCGCGGCTGCGCATTGCGCCATGGCGCATGAGCCTGATTCCCGACAAGGTCAGCGGCGGAGATCCCAACTGCGCGCTCAGCCCGTTCCCGATCGATACGGTCACACTGTGCCAAGCGAAGCAAAAGCTCACACAGTTCTTCAAAGATCAGCTCCTGCAGGTGGCCGTGCTGGAACATTCCCCCGGAACGCCCTGGAACGACCGCTTTGAGCTGAGGCACGCTTTCGCCCCGCTCGATCGACATGCGATCCTGAAGGGGAGTCGAAACCGTATCGCGCGCGACTTGCTGCAGTGGGTGGCGGCAGATTGCTCTGCTTTCGTGCATAACACTCAGTTCCCTGCTGCGGCGCGGCACTTCGACGGGCTGATCCACGCGCTCTGCGATGACGCGCTTCTCGATTGCCCCGGTGAACGGGCCGCCTGACCTGATGCTCAACGCGCCACCCATTCGGGTGGCGCGTTTTCACTTCTTGCCGCGCCCAATCTTGCAATCCATGGAAAAGACAACTGGCGTGATACCCGGCCGTACTAGAGGTTCGGGAGGCGTGAATGGACCTGAAAGGCCATTTATTGTATAATGTTCACGGAGCCAACATCATGATCAAACGCATGCTCGAGTGGATACTGATCGGCGGGCTCATCCGCATGGTCTTCCGCTTCGTCTTCTTCATCATCATCATCGCGATCCTCTTCGCGACGCTGTCAGGACACAGCCCCATGCAGGGCTTCAACGGGGTCGTCCATGGCATCGAACGCGGCGTCAGCGGTTTTCAGCACGGCCTCAACGAGGGTTCGTCGAACGGGTCGCCGCAGACCGACGCTCGTACGTCCGGTGGCGTGTCGGGCTTCATCCGCAACGCTCGCGCGGCGCTCGACCCCTTCGGTGGCAGTTCCGCCGCCATGCCGGCGCAGTCCATCGGCGGCGCTGGCGGAACCACCGTCCAAGCCGGCTTCTCGCCGGGCGACGCGGAAGATCTCGTGGTCCGCGCCATTGACGGAGCGCATCACAGCATCGACGTCGCGGCTTACAGCTTCACCAGCAAGCCGATTGCAAGGGCGCTGATCAATGCGGTGCGCCGCGGCGTGCACGTTCGTATCGTGATGGACAAGTCGCAGGAGACCGAGCGTTACACCTCGGCGACGTTCCTGCTCCACGCCGGGGTGCCGGTGAAGATTGACTTTCATTACGCGATCATGCACGACAAGTTCCTGGTCATCGACGACGCAATCGTCGAGACGGGCAGCTTCAACTACACGTACTCGGCAGCGCACCGCAATGCGGAAAACGTCATCGTCATCCGCAATGACCCCGGCCTTGCCGCCGTCTATGACCGCGAGTGGCACCGTCTGTGGTCCGAGTCGCATGATTATCAGCGTCGCGTGTTGCAAGACTGAACCCTTTCCGCGCGTCTTCGGGCGCCGGTTTTCTCGACGGAGCGCTGGCATGGGCTCCGTTCGTTCATGGGTTCTGTGCCGCATCATTCACTACGAATACCAAGGAGGACCCCATGCGCAAGCATGGTCTGAAACCGCGCCATCCAGTGATGGCCAGCCTGTTCTGGCCGTGGGCGCTTCTGCTGTCGTGCGCCAGCGTAACCCTAGATGTCAGGGCGGGGCACCCGACTCCCGTCGCGCTCTATCTCGCATCGGCCGCGCTCGTGGCCACCCTGGGGTTGGCGATCGCCACGGCCATGAACGTCGCCCGTCAGGCGGTGCTCTGGAATCGCGGGTCGACCATCGCGCTTCTGCCGACCTTGGTCCTGATCATCGCAACCATCGTGCTCACGCACTCAAATGCTGAGCGCGACCCCGCCTTCTCCGAAGCGGTCCGCTTGAGCTTCTGGCTCGGGGTCGTTGCGCTGGTGGTGCGCATGTTTCACCGCATCCTGTATCCGGATCTCCCCGTTGACGGGTTGCTTTGGGGCCGCACCATTCCCTTCAATCCGCCTGCCCATGTGACGCGCACCTGTGCGCTGGCTCAGGCGCAAAAGTCCGGGCCGGCGCAGACCCACGATGAGCCGAATGTGAAAACGGCCGAGATCCGCTACAAGGCGGATTCTTCACCCCTGACCTTCAACGACGTGCTGGGCATGAACGAGCTCAAGGCAGCCCTGATGGACGCCGCCGGTCAGTATGCCGAGCACGACAAGAATGGCGTACTGCTCCACGGCGCGCCCGGCGGCGGCAAGACGATGATCGCGAAAGCCTTCGCCGGCGAACTCGGCATGCCGATCATCGGCACCAGCATTGGCGAGATGGCCAGCAAATGGGTCAACGAGACCACGCAGAACCTGGGTCAGTTGTTCCGTGATGCGATCGCCCAGGCGCCGTGCGTGTTGTTCATCGACGAAATTGACTCGCTGGTCAGCGAGCGTGTGAAAGGTGGCGGCTACGAGGAAAACAAGAACATCGTGGCGGCCTTCCTGACCGGCGCGGTCGATATCCGTTCCCACGAGGTGCTGTTGATCGGCGCGACGAACCTGCTCGACCATCTCGACCCGGCCGCGATTCGCGAAGGGCGATTCGACTTCAAGATCGAAATCACCATGCCTGATGCGGCGGCTCGGAGAGGGCTGATTCTCAAACCCCTTGGCGAGTATGGGGCCACGGTCGATCACGAGGTTCTGGAACGTCTGGTGCGGCGCTGGGCCGGGTTCAACGTGCCCCGCATCCTCGAGGTCGCCACGCGCGCTTGCGGCAATGCCGGACTGACGCCCCTGGCGGAAGATGGTGCCCGCAATGGCACTCCGCCGACGACGTTGGGATGGGCGTCGTTCTATCAAGCGCTGCGCCAAGTCCAAGGTCGCAAAGCGGGTGTGCGTGAAGGCGCAAAGCGCATGTCGGAGCTGTTCCTCGATCCCGATGCGCGGCAACGGCTGGAAGGCTTCGCGACCCAGTTGCGCGAGATCGATCAAGTCGAGGTCATGGGCGGCTCGATCCCGCGCGGCCTGGTCTTCTACGGTCCGCCGGGTACGGGCAAGACGACCGTCGCTGCGGCGCTGGCTGCTGAATGCGGGTGGTCGTTCATCTCGCGGTCCGGCTCGGACCTGTTCGAGAACGGCGCCGTGGATGAACTGCAAAAGCAGGCAAGCGACCTGCGCCCGGCCATCGTGTTCCTCGACGAGGCTGACGACATCCTGGCCAACCGTAGCCGCTCGGGCTACAAGAGCGTCACCAACAAGATCCTGACGCTGGTCGACGGTGCCGGCGGCAACCTCCCGGACGTGGTCTGGGTGGCAGCGACCAACGACATCCACAGCATGGATCCGGCCGCACTGCGCGGCGGGCGTTTCGAGCAGAAGATCCTGTTCGGCCCGCCGAGTGGAGAAACGCTGATGGCAATGCTGACCGACTGGACGAACCGCAACCGCGGCTTCGTGGTGGACGATGACGCCGGTGATGCGGACGCCGTAGTGCTTGGTTGGGTGGGCCATGTCGCCCCGATCGTCACGGACATGACGTTGGCTGACCTCGGCTCTACGCTCGATGCCGCGAAGAACATTGCAGTCAGTCGCGCGTTGATGGAGAAGCGGCCGAAAGCCACGATCAGGATCGAGGACGTCCGTATGGCCGCCAGCGAGATTCGCAGTCAGGACTGACTGGTCAGATGCCGCACAACATAAACCCCCCAGCGATTATCGCTGGGGGGTTTCTTCGTGGTGGCTGCGGTGCCCGCTCATCGGCCCGGCAAACTGAAGCTGGCGTGCCAGCACCATGGTCAATGCACGGAGAAACAAGGCAGGGTGGCCTGCGATCGCCGACTCACCCTGACCTGCCTCAATCAGGTCGGTTGGCCTTGGTAGTAATGCTTGAACGCAATCCGCAATACGTCCGGGTTGCATCCAGCCTTCAGCGCAGCTCGCTCGTACATCTCGATGATCGGGATTGTTTCACCCCTGTGCATCTGCTCGATGTAGGCCGAGAGCGCTTGCAGTGGCGTGCGATTGGGTTCATCAACCTCGCTGATTGCGCCAGAGCGCGCGGTGATGGAGCCGGTAGGGGACTCGAGATCGAATGGTGTGATGTGCTGTAAACCGCATGATTCGCACAATCCATTTCCGGCATGCCATCGTACTCATCGATCCATGTCTCTCCATACTGTGGGCACTCGTAATAGTTGATGCTGGTGTCGCTCATGACCATATCTCCGGCGTCGGCACGATTAGAGTCCAGTCCCCGAAGTAGGTTTCGCAAGCCGGGACGTAGACCATGTCTTCGTCATAGCGTGCCTCGAGCACCAGGCCTGCGTCGTCCCAGACGTGCCAGCCGGTTGCGGCACGCACGCCATTGATACGCATGTCGAGGTTTTCATCCTCGTCGTCGCGATGCTTGCGGCCGTGCGTCAGGCAGATGCACAGACCGAGCGAGAGGCTTCGGCGATGCGCTCGATGTGCGTCACTTGCTGCCCGATGCGTGGATCTGCAGTGGCGTCACTCATGGACAGAGTCCTCCTCAGTCGTCGCGGGCGGCTGGTCGCCCTGCTCATCGAACACGGTCGAGCTGTCGAAGATGCGGATGCGATCGCGTTCGATGCACGCGGCCCATCCGCCGATATAGCCGCGTACAGGCCGCATCGCCCAGAAGGCGCCTTGAATCTTGATGCGGTCCAGGCCGGTTGCCGCAGGCTCCTGCAGAATGCTCTGGAGCACCTCGCAGATCCCGACGTACTTGCCGATCTTGGCGTCGATGCCGAGGCTGCTGGTGGAAATCAGATCTTCGTCCTCATCGCCGTCGGCTATGTCCATGGCGACGTCGAGATCGCTGATGGGATCGCTGGAGCTGATGTAGATCGTTCCCGGACTAGATTCGTCCTGGTCCCGCAGGTCGTAGCTCATGATGCGCAAGATTGCCCGGTGGGCCGGCGTGACGGCATCCTTCGGGATGTCGGTCATCACTGTGTTTGTCTGGAAGATGTCCAATGTACTGCTCCTGGCTATCGCCTTGTGGCGGTTCCCTGAAGTTGTCGCGGATCGCCATGGGAATATCCGGATGCCATCCACAAGAAGAAGGGCCAGGCAGATGCCTGGCCCTTCTCGTCATTTCAGCCGCACTTGGAGTTCCCGCAGTTGAGGCAGGTTGCGCATCCATCCATGAGCACAACGGCCTTGGTTGAGCATTTCGCGCAGAACGTTGCGCTCGATGGGAACGCCGGTGCGCCCTGTTCTGCATCGGCGTTAGCATGCCCCGCGTCCTTGCCACCGATCGTTGCGGCCGATTTTTCGTAGGCGGATCGCTTCTCCTTGATCAATGCGCGTTGAGCATCGCTGACTTCGGGATCGCTGATCATGCCGATCATCTTCATGTGCTTTTCGATGATCACGCCCAGCTCGGCGACGATTGAGGGCATGTACACGCCGCCCGGTTTGAAGTAACCGCCGCGCGGATCGAACACCGCTTTCAGCTCGGCAACCAGGAATGTGACATCGCCGCCCTTGCGGAAGACGGCCGACATGATGCGCGTCAACGCCACGATCCACTGGAAGTGCTCCATGTTCTTCGAGTTGATGAACACCTCGAAGGGCCGGCGCTGTTCGTGTGGCGTGCCTTCGTTGAGCACGATGTCGTTGACCGTCACGTAGAGCGCGTGCTCGAACAGTGGGGACTTCATCTTGTAGGTCGAGCCCACGAGTATCTCGGGGCGCTCCACTTTCTCGTCCATCTGCGTGACCTTGACCACGGCCGGAGCCTTGGTTTCTGGCGCAGCGCCTTTCCCGGACCGCATGTCATCCTGTCGGACGACGCTGTAGCCCTTGATCTTCTTGCTGATCTTCACCGTTGCAGTCATGCCGGTTCCTTGGGTGCCAGGCGTTTGCGCGCCCGGCAGGTAAGTGACGGTTTCAGAAGCGCCCATACAAGCCCTCCTTCAGCGCGTCGTAGAGATTGGCGGCGGTGTGAACTTCCCCGTCGTATTCGACTTGCTCGTTCCCCTTGACCCGAACCTCGGTTCCGTCTTCGAGGACGAAGGCGTACTCCGTGTTGGCCAGGTCGGCCTCGCGGACCAACACACCCTGGAATGCTTCGGGGTTGAAGCGGAAGGTCGTGCACCCCTTGAGGCCCTTTGCGGCCGCGTAGAGGTACAGATCCTTGAAGTCGTCGAAGGGGATGCCCGTGGGGACATTCACCGTCTTGGAGATCGCCGAGTCGACCCAGAACTGCACGGCCGCCTGAACATCGACGTGTTCCGTCGGCTTCACGTCATCGGCCGACACGAAGTACGCCGGCAGCTGGTTGGCCGGATCGGTCGCGTCCGGATTTGCATCCGGGTTGACCAGCGCTCGATAGGACAGCAGCTCGTAGCTGCGGACGTCGACCTTTTCCTTGGTCTTGCGCCCCTCGCGAATGATGTTGCGGGAGTAGCGGTGAGCGAAGCTTGGCTCGACGCCGTTACTGGCGTTGTTGCCGAAGCTCAGCGCGATCGTGCCGGTCGGGGCGATAGAGCTGTGGTGCGTGAAGCGCGCGCCGATCACGGCCAGTTGATTCACCAGTTCCGGTTCTTCCAGCGCGATGCGCTGCATGTACCGGCTGTACTTGGCGTGCAGCACGCGCCCGGACACTTTGTCGCCCACTTTGTAGCCATCGACGGCCATCTCTGGGCGAAGGCGCAACATCTCGCTCGTGACCTTGAACGCCTGCAGAAGAATCGGGGCGGGGCCCTTCTCCTTCGCAAGTTCGAGTGCCGCCTTCCAGCCGGTGATCGCCATGTCTTTGGCAACCCGCGCGGCGAACTCGACCGATTCCGGCGATCCATATGGCATCCGCAGCATCGTTAGTGCCGAGCCCAGGCCGAGGAATCCCATACCGTGGCGCCGCTTGCTCTCGATTTCTTCGCGCTGCTGGGGAAGCGGCAGCCCGTTGATCTCCACGACGTTGTCAAGCATCCTGGTGAAGACGGTGACAACCTCACGGAACCTCGCCCAGTCGAATGTCGCGATTGGCGTGAACGGGGCACGGACAAACTTCGTCAGGTTGATCGATCCAAGCAGGCATGACCCATACGGCGGAAGTGCTTGCTCACCGCAAGGATTCGTAGCCCGGATCGACTCGCAGAACCAGTTGTTGTTCATCTCGTTGACGCGGTCGATCAGGATGAAGCCAGGCTCTGCGTAGTCGTACGTTGATGCCATAATCATGTTCCATAACTGCCGCGCCTTGATGGTGCGGTAGATGCGGCATGCAACCAGCCCGTCCTCACGGATGGTGTAGCCATTTTCCTTGACGGGCCATTCACGCCACAGCACCTGCGCAGGATCGCTGATGTCGAACTGTCCATGCTCCGATTTCATCAGCGGGAACGCCAGCGGCCATTCGCCATCGGCCTTCACCGCTTCGATGAAGCCGTCGGTAATCAGTAGTGAAAGATTGAACTGACGCAGCCGGCCTGGCTCGCGTTTGGCGCGAACGAAGTCCTGGGCATCGGGATGCCCGACATCGAACGTGGCCATCTGCGCGCCGCGGCGTCCGCCGGCGCTCGACACGGTCTGGCAGACCTTGTCGAAGATGTCCATGAACGACAGTGGCCCCGAGGTGCTGGCGCCGGCGCCAGCGACGAATGCGCCCTTGGGGCGCAGCGTGCTGAACTCGTAGCCGATCCCTGCGCCGCTCTTCAGCGTCATCCCGGCCTCATGTGCCCTGGACAGGATCTCGTCCATTGAATCGCGGACGGTGCCCGAGACGGTGCAGTTGATCGTGGATGTCTTTGGCTTGTACGCCTCCGCGCCGGCGTTGGACATGATGCGTCCTGCTGGGATGGCTCCGTTCTCGAGCGCCCAGAGGAAGCTCTTGAACGCCGTCTCGCGGCGGTCCTTTGGCTCGACATCGGCGATAGCGCGCGCCACGCGTACGAAGCTGTCGCGCACGGTGGCGTCGACGGCAGTGCCGTCCATGGTCTTCAGCCGGTACTTCTTGTCCCAGATGTCCTGGGAGGCCGGCTGCAGGCCAAGGACTGTGTTTACTGTCGGCATTTCTTGGGTTGCGACTTGCATGGGTGCTCCCGTGGTTCGTGAATGATGACGCGACGGCCCAGCGGCCGTAGCGCCTGAAGCTGGGTATGGCTTGTGGTTCGTCTGTGTTGTCGGGGCGGAACACAGGAAGATTCCGTTCCGGACCCCTCTTACAAGGTCCAGCGACGACAACCAGGGGGAACACAGTCCGTCGGACTGTTTTGAAGGGCCTGAAAGCCTGAATCCAACTGGAGAACCCCATGAAGCTGAAGAACCTCGGCAAAGGCATTTTGACTACGGTGGTGCTGATGATGATGTTGGCGCCGATCGTCGTTTTAACCGTGGCGCATGCTTACGGGACTGCGGTCCCCGGCACTGTCGTTGCCACACAGACGGTGGCTGTGCAGCAGCAGTCCAGCTACAACAACGGCTGGAACGGCAACAACAACCTGCCCCCGCAGTGCCAGTACGGTTACGGTGGTGGCTACGGCAACAACTACGAGGGTCAGGCCGCCGGCGGCGCGCTCGGCGCTGCGATCGGCTACGCCGCGGGACGTCATAGTGCCAACGGTGGTGCGATTGCGGCGGTCGGTGGCGTGGTGGGCGCCTTGATTGGAAACCACATCGAGCAAAGCTCGAACATGCGCCAGGCCCGTGCCTGCCAGCAGATCCAGCAGGAGCAGAACGCTCCGCGCCTGGGTCAGCGCGTTCTGGTTCGCCTCACTCAGGGGTACCAGAAAGGCCAAGTGGTCTCCGTTACCGTTTCCAGTGGTCGTCAATACGGCCCTGGCGAGCGCGTCTGGGTGGTGGGTTACAACCACCTGATGCCGGCCTATAACACCGCCGGCAACAGCGGCGGCGGTGGTTAAAGTGCCTGCTGGAACCGAGGTCTACAGGCGGAGGCATGGATTTCCATGCCTCCGCTTTCTTGTGGCGCTAACCCACCCCAGGCCTGATTCCACACCGAACGCCGGCAACCAAACGGTTGCTGGCGTTTTTACGTTGTGTTGCCAACGCAACTCCGGGGAATCCGTAAAGCGTGCCATTCCGGCCCGCACTGGAGAGCCCCCATGCTGTTCAATGATCCTGTCATCAGCGCCAACCTTGCTCTTGCTCTTGGACGGGAAGCCGTCGAGTCCCTCGGCGCGCGGATCGATGCAGACGATGCGCTCGCAGACTCGCAGGAGCAATTGTCATTCGAGAATGAAGCGTGATGGATGTGTCCATCATGAAGTGTGCAATCGATGAGTCCACCCGAAGAGAACTTGGGATCGAAATTCTCTACGCCGCTGAAGCTGATCGCGCCATTGGCTGTCGGCGCGGCGAGTTCAGTGATGACTACGATTTCGCTCTGTCAGGCGCGTCAGGCGCGTGGGAGCCATACAAAACTTCGCAGGACTGCGGCTCCTTCGGCGTTTGGGTGAACAAGGCTGATCGGCTTGTGTTTTCCTACGCGGAGGGCGATCGCTCGCTCGTCCGCTGTCCAGACCAGGCCGCGTTCGATGCCTGGATGCGCCATGAGGAGGAGTTTTACCGTCTCATGGCAGCGTAACTACCGTCACACAACGCCGACAACCTTTGGTTGCCGGCGTTTCCCTTGCTGATGATCAGCGGCGCAAGGTATCCAGAGCATGCTCGATGCGACGGGCCACTTGCTTGGCCATGTACCGATGCGTGCCCATGATCACGTAGGCGTCGTCCGCCAGGCGAATCACGCCCGAACGGAGTGCTACGGGCAGCCAGATGAACGCGACAGGGGCATGGAGGAAGTTCATCTGATGCTGCAGCTGGGTAACCGCATGCTGCTCCCGCTCCCCCTGAGTCCGTCCGCCCCACCAATGGCGGACCCCCCAGTCGTGGAAGGCCTTGATCTCGATCGGCACGCGGATCGAGTGGACACCGTGCTCGTTGCCAGGAATCAGGTACTGGACCATCAGGTCGATGTCGCCCCGATGGAATCCCATCGGTTGCGCCCCGGCCACGGCCGCTAACGGAGATCCGTTGATGAATCGCTTTTGCAGGGCCCCTGCGCCGCGCTCGGCGTGCCTTTTTTCAACAGAGACCCCGTAGAGGCGGCTTGCCAACGTACGGTTGGCGAGCAGGGTATACGCGACCAGGGCCAGAGCCGGGATCAGGAGCAAGGGCAGATCGAGCTTCACGCCGAGCCAGCCGATAGTAAGGCCCGAAACGATGCCCAGAAAGAAGTGGCGACGACGGCGCGCAAGCTGCTTGGTAACAGGGTTCATGGACATGATTCGCGCTGCTCGACTGCAATACCTGCGTTATACACGAAATGCCAAGCTGCGCGCCACCATGACCGTTCGCGCTCCGTTTTTATGTCTCTCGACCGCAACAACTCTCCTGAACTGTTCACATCACTGACCAGAAGGGAGACCGATGGACATGCTTCAGTTCTACCCCACCCCCGCGGCACTCGCCGCGCGCTGCTGGGAGAAGTTCACTTCGCGACACGTCAGGCGCCTGTTGGAGCCTTCGGCGGGTCGCGGCGACCTGGTTCCGCTCGATCTGCGTGAAACACGGCACGGTCGGCGGGAGACCGAGATCGATTGCGTCGAAATCGACATCTCGCACCACCCCACGCTTCGCGAGTGCGGGTTCCGCGTGATCGGGCTGGACTTCATGGACATGACCGCCGAGCAGGGCTATGCCTACTCGCATATCGTCATGAATCCCCCGTTCCGATATGGCGTGGATCACGTCCTGCACGCTTGGGAGATCCTCTATGAAGGTGAGATCGTGGCGATCCTCAACGCCGAAACGATCGAGAACCTCTTCAGCGAGCAACGGAAGCACCTGGCTCGCCTGATCGGCGAGCACGGCGACGTCGAGTTCGCCGACATGGCGTTCTCCGATGACGCGGATGCGCTGCGCACGACGGACGTTCGCATTGCCATCGTCCACATGACCAAGCAGGGCCCGCCCGTGGGCGAGGTTGTCGGCGATCTGCTCGGTGATCTGAAACGCCGCGGCGACGCGTTCCGAGGTGATCGACATGCTCTCGATAGTGATGGCGAGGTCCGATGTGACATCGCGCTCCAGGGTGTTACCCATGGCGAGATCGAGTCGCTCGTTCTGGTGGCGATGGCGGCGACGGAGGCTCGCGTTGACGAAGTGCGAGCAAGGCACCGTGCCATGCACTACACCGGCATGCTGGGGCTGTCGCCCGAGGCGCTGGTCGCCGCAGGCTTGCGGGGCTCGCTTGAGGAGTGCTCCGAGGAAGCCGCCCAAAATCGGGCCGCCCGGGCCGCGCAGCGTGCCGGGGATACCGCATTCCGGAGCAGGTTGGCATCGGACATCGCTGACGCCGCGTCCGAGGTGAACAAGGCGGCATGGATGTCGTTGTTCAAACGCCAGGCCGTGACCGGCAAGGTGTCCTCCCAGGTGGCCAAGAGCCTGTCCACGCAGATGGACCAGTTCGCGCAGATGCAGTTCAACGAGAAGAACATCGATCTGTTCATCGGCGGCCTTCTGGCCAGCGCCGGATCCATCATCGACCAGATGATGCTCGACGTGTTCTTCGGGCTGCTGACCTACCACACCGGGAATGCCGTGTTCTATCGTGGCTGGAAGTCGAACGACGTCCATCGCATCGGGATGCGCCTCCGCAAGCGGCGCCTCATCCTCCCCCGGATGGCGTCCTACGGGCACATCGATCACTCGTGTCTGACCTTCCTCTCGGACATCGACAAGGTCTTCTGCATGCTCGACAGCACCACCTGGGAGCCGGGTTGCGATGGCTCGCTTGAGTCGTTGGCGCGCGACGCGCATCAGCACCCCAACGGAACACGACTGAAGGGCACGTACTTCGATCTGCGCTACTACGCGGGCGCGAATACGGGCCACGTCTTCCCGCGGCGCGAGGATCTGGTGGATCGCCTCAATCGCGTGGTGGGCCGGCTGCGCCAATGGCTGCCGCCGGTGGATGATGCGGTCGGCGATGACTTCTGGAAAGCCTACGACCTGGCCGAGAAGTTCAACGACCCGTGCGTGGCCGCGGCAACGCAGGACATGCCCGTTCACGCTGACCACGCCTGGCGTTTGCTTCGTCGCGCCGAGGGCAAAAACCCTCACCTCTACGACGGCGACCAGGAAATGCTCGACCGACTGGAGTCGAGGCTGTCCATCGCCATCACTGAGCAGGTGCGCGGCGAAGGAATTGACCTTGATCTGGCAATCGATGGCCCGTCAAGTGCTGGTCACGGCCGGTGCAGTGGCCTGCCTGCACTTCCGTCGCCCTCTGCGGATCTCTTCGGTTTCGACGGATTCGGTGCAACCGGATTCTCGGACGTCATTCAGGACGCAGCGTAGATCCCCTGCCCGCCCCAATCGCCGGCAACCCTCTGGGCTGCCGGCATTCTTCTGAGAGGTGAACGTGAACGTAGAAATCAAGGTTTTCAAACACTGCAAGGGCGCCCCTGAGCAGGCCACAAGCGGTAGCGCCGCGGTCGATTTGCGTGCGGCCATCGACAAGCCGGTCATCCTGTCGCACGGGTCGACTCTTGTGGTCCCGTGCGGGATCGCTATCCATCTGAATAGCCCTGGGCTCTGCGCCCTGATCTTGCCGCGCTCGGGTCTCGGAATACGCGGCATTGTCCTGGCCAACACCGTCGGGCTGATCGACTCCGACTACCAGGGCGAGATCCGGGTGGTGCTCCTGAACCGCAGCGGCATGCCTTTCACCGTCAATCCGTCAGACCGGATCGCCCAGATGGTCTTCCTGCCTGTGGTCCTGCCCGCGTTGATCGAAGTCGCCGAGTTTGCTTCCGGCACCGGGCGCGGCGTGGGCGGGTTCGGCTCTACCGGTTCTGGCTGAACGGTCGCTGCTGTCGAATATCTTGTTACCCCCCCAGACCCGGCGCCCTTCGCGCCGGGTTTTTTACTAGGTCCTCCACCGACATCTCCCCTGAAACCTTGACACGCTGCAGGGCGCGATGGCGCCCTTCGGGCGACCGCATGACCTGCGCGACATGGTTTCCTTTCCGAAACGCTGCAATAGCGCGAGTCGCCGTCCGGCGACCGTAGCGACCGCAGCTTTGCGCGACGGAAACACGGACCCGCACCCTGCCAAGCATCTGCTTGGTTGTGCGTTCACCCCAGTAGTCTCCACCCTCTGCGAGGGTCGGACTGCCACATGGAGCAATCCATGCGCCGTGCGGTTGAGCGCGCCTTTCAGGTGCGAACACCGCAAGTTACCCGGGATGTCCTCGGGATCCGGAGTCACCATCATGGTGTTAGGAATTGCTCTGCTTTGCTGTGTCGGCGGCTACTGGATCTCACGACCGGTTGTTGCCGCAGTCAGGATGATTCTTCCCTGGCTCTAGTTTTTGGACACTTAAATTCGCCCCGGAATGGGCGTGGATTGAAACGTCCTTGGCACTTGCCATCTTTTTCTAAACCCTCGCGATCATTTGATCCGGGGGTTTCCTTCGTGCGTCCTTGGCGCAGTGCGGTCGGTGAGATGCCATCAGCTCACGCTCTGCCAGCTCTTTTGCAAGGTCTCGTCACGGCAACTGTTGCGATCGGCTCATTCCGGATTTTGCTTCCGATCCCGTCGCGCGCGGCCGTCGTCGCGCGCGCGCACCCATCCATGGGCCAGAGCCCGCCGTCTCAGGACGGTCCAAAGGAGAGAACGATGTCCAGTCACAAGATCAGCGAACTGTTCGGCGTCATGGCCCCGGACAACGCTGTCGTCAATGTCCCCGCGTGGGATGCCGCCCTTGGCGCCGCCCGTGAAACGGTTGACCCGAGCTATGGCTTTCAGCTGAGCCAACTCAAGAAGCTGCTCATGGTGATCGCCAGCCCGCAGCCCCCGACACGTAACGTCATGATGGTCGGTCCTTCCGGCTGCGGAAAGAGCAGCTCGATCCTGCAGGTTGCGGCCCGGATGAACAAGCCCGTGTGGCAGATCGCCTGCTCCGGCAAGACCCGCGTCGAGCACATGCTGGGCGCGCGCGACCTGCTCAACGGCAATACGGTCTGGACGGATGGCCCACTGCTGAAGGCCATGCGTCACGGCGGCATCTTCCTTGCCGACGAGATCACGCGCCTGCACCCGGACGAGCAGATGGGCCTCGCGCCCCTGCTGGACGGCGGCGCGCGTATCACGGTCAAGGAGACCGGTGAAGTGGTCGAAGCCCATCCAGGCTTCCGTTTCTTCGGTACCGGCAACAGCAATGGCACCGGCGACGAGAACGGCCAGTACAGCGGCGAGAAGCAGGCCAGCGCGGCATTCACGGATCGATTCATGATCCTTGAATGCGGCTACCTGGGCGCGGATGCCGAGCGTCGTGTGGTCGTAGCCAACGTTCCGAGCATGGAATCGCACGTGGACGCGATGGTGAGGTTGGCCAACGACATTCGATCCAGCTCCGTCTCGCAGTCCGGCGGCATGCGCACCATCTTCAGCACGCGAAGCCTGGTCATGTGGGCGAAGCTCGCTCGCGCGTACCAAGGCATGTTCGAGCACAACCTGCTCGAAGCGCTCAACGACGCAATCTTGAATGCCTCGCCTGCCGAAGAGAAGGCTTCCATTCTGAAGATCTGGACCGACTTCATGGGTGCCGGCACAACCGCTCGCGCGAAGGTGGCGTAATGAACGCCTCCGCCAGCGTCGTCCCGCTCCGGGCGCCGCCGATAATCCACTCCGCGATCCAGAATGTGGCTAACCCTCAGCCGCCCGCCGCAGGGCAGGAAAGTCAGGGTTCCCGCCGTTCGCGTCTTGAACGCGAATCCCGGGAGTACCTGGCCATGCTCTGCCGCATCGTCGCCAACCAGTACCGCATGTCGGTGATGTTCTCCGACGAGGCCGACACGTTCGCGATCGCCAAGATGGATAGTGGCGACTACATGATCATCATCTCGACGAAACTGCTGGCGTTCGAGAGTGGCGATGACCGTCGCGTTCGCATTCTGATCGACGGGGCCGTGTCCCATGAGGCCATCGGCCATGGGCGTTTCACCACGTTCGCGAAGAACATGGGTAAGTGGACCCCCTTCAAGGCGACCCTGGTCAATGCTCTGGAAGACCCGCGCATCGAGCGTCTCGCGGCGACCGTGTACGTACGTTCGGGGCTGATGCTCGCCGAAATGAGTCAGATCCTCGACACCGAGGGCTTCTGGAAGCTCGATCCCGATGCCGTCGAAGAGAGCATCTTGCTGACCGGCCTACTGCGGCGTCACCGCACGCAGCAGCTTGGCCAAGCCCTCGACCTCGTGGTCAATCAACAGTTCGAGGATGCGATGGTCCAGGCGTTCACCCAGCCGGTGATGGATCAGATCAATCCACTGGCCTGGAAAGCCTTCGATGCGAAATCGACGGCCGAGGTGGAGGCGATTGCTGACGAGATCATCAAGATTCTCGAGAAAAATTGCCCGAACTTCAGCCAGAATATCGGCGGGCAGGTCGACATCGAACATGGGGTCGCGACGATCATGAAAAAGATCGCCGACCGCAACGGTAGCTCCGACATCCGCATCGGCATCATGAAGGACGAGAGCGCTGGTGAGGCTGACGGCAAAGGTGATACGGGCGGCGGGCGTTCTCCGACCGGCGATGCCAAGGACGGCAATGGCGACGTGCCGACCGCAGGAAACGCGCGGCGGCTCCTGCAGCGCAAGATCGAAAAGATCTTCGCCTCGCAGGAAGAGGACGTTGAGGAAATGGAGGCCCGCCAGGGCCCTGAACTCAACAGTCGTTCGCTCGCCATGATCGCTTCGGGCCTGGAAACGCGTCCATTCATGGTCGAGGACGAGATCATCCGTCCTGGACTGGACACGGACGTGGCGTTGTATGTCGACTCGAGCGGCAGCATCACCAGCACGATCGGCCGTCCGTTCATGGCGGAGATGATCGTGGCCTTCGGCGCGGCGTTCCAGAAGTTCCGTCCGCGCGCGCGTCTGCGCATTGCTCGATTCTCGGGTGACAGCGCCTATCTGTACGACTCGCAGGCCGAGGTGTGGAGCAAAGCATGCTATCGGGTTGTGAGCCGATACGAGCCAAGCGGCGGAACGGATTGGATGAGCGGCGGCCCGGACCTGATGGCCCGGCTTGCCGCGTCCAAGCGCAAACGCAAAGTGATGGTGACGTTGACAGATGGGCTGCTCGGCCCAGTAGACGAGATCGACAAGCTGATCGCGTCCGGTCACAGCCACCACGGGATCGAGTCCATGATCATCTCGATGGGCGAGGGCGCGTTCAACGGTCTCGCGACCGAGGTACATGTGCCTGATCTCGATCCACTGCACGTCGTTAGTGCGTTGATGGGCCAGTTGGCCCTGAAGCTCTGAGCAACACCCACTAAAACCCCCGGCAGACATCTGCCGGGGGTTGTTGTTTTGGGGTGAGGTGATCAGTGCACCATGATGCCGTAGGCGCCGGTCATCATGCGCAAAGCGTTCGCTTCGCCGCCGGCGATTCCAACGATCAATCAATCGGCTGATCGCCGCTTGCAAGGTCTCGTACTGCGCTTCGTTTTCGACCTCGAACTGCAGGATGCGATCCACCTCAATTCGCGGTAGCGCAACCGTCTCGTAGAGCGGCGTGACGATGCGCAGCGCAGTTTCTTCGTTGAAACCAGTCGACTCCGCGCAACATCACCTTGATCGGCACTCCGCGCAGCATGGCGCTGCGTGCTTCATCCACAGCCTTTTCGAGGGCGTCCCCGCGGGTTTCCGCCTCGCCCAGAACGAGTATGCCGTACTTCCCTTCAGCGTTGACTGGCGTGCCACGCCATCCGCTGTCAGGTCGCTTGTTGCTCGGCATTATCTTGATCTCTGTAGACCATGCGCCGTTAGGTAGGCATTGCGCGTGGCTTCCTTGCCCCGGCGTAGGGCATGCGCCGCGCTTGCGCCACTATATATCTCCTTGACCAGCGCGGCTTCACCCCACGAAACTTCGGCGGTGGTGTACTTGCGCTGGGCGAACATTCGGAACACTCGGCGTAGCAGAAACGTGTTGTCGATGATCATCGTCATTCTCCATCATGGCCTGACGGCCAGGCCGTTCGATGGAGTTGCGTTTGGGGCGCCTTGCAAGTTCCGCCTGGCATCCCGATCCCAGAAAAACGAGCCGCGCCAGGAGGCGCGGCATCGGTTTTCGATGTGACTGGCGGCTAGAAGCTCATCGCAAACTGTACGGACTCGACGTCGATCCGCATCGCGTTCGCGAGGCAGTCCGCAATGCTGGCCGCGTCTTCACTCGATAACACGACCTTTCCGCCCTTTGCGGCAAGGATGCGAGTACGCAACGTCGCGAACGAAACGGCTGCCTGCGCGCAGAACACCGTCATCTGATAGTCCTCGCTGAGGAACCCGAGGTCGATGTCCTCCATAACGTCGATCGTCCTGGCGCTACGCTTGCTCACGCTTTCGTGGTGCAGCTGGCTCATCACAACGTCGAGTACGCCCCTTGCTTCAGGGTTTTCACCTTGTGCTGCATGACTGATGAGCTTCGGGGTATAGGACTTGGTCATTTCTGCGCTCCGGTTGATTCTTGCGGTTTGTAATGCCATCCATGGCGCATGCGGATTTATCCGTTGAACGCAGTTGTCGGGAGATGTGTTGGTAAGATTCTGCGGTGCACGCGACGGTTCTTCGCCACGGAAAGGCGTGGCAACCGGCGCGGGTCAGTCCGCCCTGGACGTAAAGCCCCGGCACGCATGGCGTGCCGGGGCTTTTGTGTCTCAGTGTCGCTTTTGGAAATAAATGCGACTTTTTAGAATTAAATGCGACGAACTCGCCCGAACCAGCCAGCCGCCGTTTGGCATCTGGATAGGCCGGGTTACCTAGTCACGACGGCCATACCGCACCGATCCTTGGCACGGAGTTGGCCCAGTCCGACTTCCGAACCAAGATAGTTCCGTCCACGGTATGACGTGTCGGCTTCAGCTATCGCCATGGATTTCCCTGCGAAGCCATGACTACGTAGCGCTATGCTGTGCGCATGCCGGTCTTCAAGCCATCACCAGCGCAACCTGCTCCATCGCCAGAGCACGCGGCGATCGCGCGCTGTAATGCTCTGCTGATGCGCGCCAAGATCGAGGCCTGACCACAATCGGATGCCGTAGGGCGACAAGCTGGCAATGCTTCGTCCGCAGTTAGCCGCCAGTGGGCGGCGGGCGAACGCGCGGCTGGACGTCTGTTTGGCATATGGTCTGCAGCCGAACACGTTGTCTATCATCCGCACTTCCAGTTTCAGGCCGATGGGCGCGTGCACCCGAAGCTGCCTGAGTTGCTCGAAGCCTTGGCACAGATCCCATCGTATGAGCCCGATCAAGATCCAGGCGGCTGGGGGCGCATCGCGTGGATTTATGGCTCGAGCGCTGTTGGCGCTGGTTGAAAACTGACCATCAAAGAGGGTTTCTGCTGGTTCAATATTGACCAGGGTGTTCAACCTAGCCTGCTGAGTTTTTAACCAGCAGGACCACGAGGTGATCACCATGAGTCAGTACTCCAAGGTTCGCCGGATGTATTTCCGGGAGAAGGTCGCGATCAGCGCGATCGCACGCCGCAATAACCTGTCGCGCAACACGGTCAGGAAGTGGCTCCAGGCGCCCGAACGCGACGAGCTCAAGTACACACGGCCGCAGGGCAAGACCAAGCTCGATCCGTTCATGGTTGCGCTGCGGCAGGCGCTGGAGACGGATGCGCATCGGCCCAAGCGGGATCGACGGACGCGGTTGCGGCTGTTCGCCGAGATCCAGGCGCAAGGTTATGCCGGGAGTTACGCGCAGCTGACCGATCGCATCCGGCGCTGGCATGCCGAGGCCGGATTGGTCACGGCACGCGCCGCGTATGTGCCGCTGCAGTTTGAGTGGGGCGAGGCGTTCCAGTTCGACTGGAGCGAGGAAGGCATGGTCATCGGCGGCGTCTACCGCCGCGTGCAGCTGGCCCACATGAAGCTCTGCGCCAGCCGTGCGTTCTGGCTGTGCGCGTATCCGGGGCAGAGTCACGAGATGCTGTTCGATGCGCACACCCGCGCGCTGACTGGCCTCGGCGGTGTGGCCCGGCGCGGCATTTACGACAACATGAAAACGGCCGTGGACAAGGTCGGCAAGGGCAAGGAGCGCTTGGTCAACGGCCGCTTCGCGGCGATGTGCGCGCACTATCTGATTGACGCGGATTTCTGCACGGTCGCCGCCGGCTGGGAGAAGGGTCGCGTCGAGAAGGACGTGCAGGACATCCGGCGCGGGATCTGGCAGGAAGCGCTGGCCGAGCACTTCGCCACATTCGCCGAACTCAATGCCTGGCTGGCGGAGCGCTGCAAGGCGGCGTGGCAGAGCGCGCGGCACCCGGACTTCCCGGGGATGAGCATCGCCGAAGCGCATGCGTACGAGCAGCCGCACCTGATGCCGATGCCGAGCCGGTTCGACGGCTATGTCGAGGTCCTGGCACGGGTCTCCAGTACCTGCCTGGTCACGGTCAAGCGCAATCGCTACTCGGTGCCTTGTGAGTACGCAGGTCAGCGCGTCAGCGTGCGGCTGTATCCCGAGCACATCGTGATCGGCGCCGATGCGCAGATCGTCGCCGATCATGTGCGCAGCCTGGACCGCGATCAGGTGGCGTACGACTGGCGGCATTACGTCCCGCTGCTCGAGCGCAAGCCCGGCGCGCTGCGCAACGGCGCGCCGTTTGCCGGGATGCCGGCGCCCTTGCTCGCCCTCAAACAGGCGCTGCTGCGCCATGTGGGCGGCGACCGGGTCATGGCCCAGGTGCTGGCCTCCGTGCCGACCTTTGGCCTGGAGGCCGTGCTCGTGGCGGTGGATCGGGTCCTCGAGTCCGGCGCACCCAGCGCCGAGCATGTGCTCAATGTGCTCGCGCGGCTGCGCGCCACGCCGACCCCTGACCGCGTCGAGACCACGCTGCAGCTGATCGAGGAACCGGTGGCCGATCCGCAGCGCTAC
This sequence comes from Thiomonas sp., assembly GCA_027443745.1. The sequence continues at coordinate 30,970 of DAIAZB010000574.1, forward strand.
GACCGCCTGCACGGACTGGAGGTGCGCCATGCCCAGGCCTGACACCCTCGCCGAACTCAAGGACCTCAAGCTGCACGGCATGGCGCAGGCCTATGCCGAGCTACTGCAGGAAGGCAGCAGCGCCGCCATGCAAACCTCGCACTGGCTGATCGATCACCTGATCCGTGCCGAGAACACCGATCGGGCGATGCGCTCCATCCGTCATCAGATGCAGGCCGCACGGTTCCCCGTCCATCGCGATCTGGCCGGCTTCGACTTCGCGGCCGCCAAGGTCGACCGCACCCTGATCGAGCGGCTCGCCACGCTGGACTTTACCGAGGCCGCGCACAACCTCGTCCTGATCGGCGGCACCGGCACCGGCAAGACCCATCTGGCCACCGCGCTCGGCGTCGCCGCCGTCACGCAGCGCGGCCTGCGCGTGCGCTTCTACTCGACCATCGAGCTGGTCAACACCCTGGAACTGGAAAAGGCCGCGGGCAAGCAAGGCCGTCTGGCCTACGCACTCATGCGCATGGACCTGGTCATCCTCGACGAGCTCGGCTACCTGCCGTTCTCGCAAGCCGGTGGCGCCCTGCTGTTCCACCTGCTGTCCAAGCTCTACGAGCACACCAGCGTCATCATCACCACCAACCTGACGTTCGCCGAGTGGGCCGCGGTCTTCGGCGATGCCAAGCTCACCACCGCCTTGCTCGACCGCCTGACCCATCATTGCCACATCGTCGAAACCGGCAACGAGTCGTTCCGCTTCCGCCACAGCAGCGCGACTGCCAAGGCAAAAATCAAATCCCGCGAGCACACACGAAAACCCGGCGGGGAATCCAGCAGCACCAACGACATCAACGATCCATTCTGAGGACCCAAACCCTATACTTATCCACAGCCGAGGGGTGTTCCCCTCGGCCTCCATCCCTGGTCAGTTTTGAACCAGCAGAGGTGGTCAGTTTTCAACCAGCGCCAACAGTCGCAAACCGCATGGGCCGTGGCTATAGCTACGAAGTCATCCGGGCCAAGATGTTGTATGCAAAGCATGCGCGTTGGGTGGGCAGCGCCCCCGGGGTGCCAAGGGCAAGGCCCGCAGATTCAACCACTGGCTTCCAACCTCAGGTGGAATACGGACCCCACATTCCAACCTTGGTCGAGATGACGGAGGAAGGTGAGTTGGGTTGATCTGAGGACCGATTCCAACCACTTATTGCAAATAGCCGAAATTTCGAGCGTCCACCATGGTCCAATCAACACCACTGAACGCTGAACGGTGCATCCATCATTCAAGGAGGTGTGCCATGAGTTACCAAGTACTGAAACCGCTGGCTGTCACGCTTGCCGTGCTCGGCTTGGCGTCCTGCGCGACGGTGCCCAGGGA
>DAIAZB010000575.1 GCA_027443745.1 Thiomonas sp.
GAGGATGTCGGTCAGCACCGCAAACCTGTTGCCCTCCTTGATCAGCCCCATGGCAATGCCAGCGACATGCGCCTTCAGCGGCACGCCCGCGTCCAGCAGGCTGAGGCAACCGCCGCAAACCGAGGCCATGGACGATGAGCCGTTGGACTCGGTGACTTCCGACACCAGGCGCGTGGTGTACGCGAAATCTTCCTTCTTCGGCAGCACGGCCAGCAGTGCGCGCTTGGCCAAGCGGCCATGGCCGATTTCGCGGCGCTTGGGCGAACCCATACGGCCGGTTTCGCCGGTGGCGAACGGAGGCATGTTGTAGTGCAACAGGAAACGGTCGCGATACTCACCGCCCAAAGCGTCGATGATTTGTGAATCCTGATCGGTGCCAAGCGTGGTCACCACCAGCGCCTGGGTTTCGCCACGGGTGAACAAGGCGCTGCCATGGGTACGCGGCAACACACCGGTCCGGATCTCGATCGGGCGCACGGTGCGTGTGTCGCGCCCATCGATGCGGGGATCGCCGCTCAGAATCTGGCCACGCACGATGCGCGCTTCCATGTCGAACATGATGGACTCGACCTTGGTGCTGTCGACCGTCGCACCGTCCTGGCTCAACGCCGCATGAACCTGGGCGTAGACCTGGCGCAGCGCATCGGTACGTGCCTGCTTCTGGGTGATCTTGTAAGCGGCGCGGAAACCTTCGCCCGCAACCGCTTCGATGCGGCCGATGAGGGCCTCGTCGCGCGCTTCCGGTTTCCAGTCCCAGGCCGGCTTGCCGCCTTCGCGCACCAGTTCATGAATGGCGTCGATCGCAGTCTGCATCTGCTTGTGGCCATACATCACCGACTCGAGCATGACATCTTCGGACAACTGGTCGGCTTCGGACTCCACCATCAACACGGCCGACTCGGTCCCGGCGACCACCAAGTCCAGCCGAGAATCACCCAATTGGGCTTTGCTCGGGTTCAACACGTATTCGCCGTTGATATAAGCCACGCGGGCAGCACCCACCGGACCGTCGAACGGGATGCCCGAGATCGACAGCGCGGCACTGGCGGCGATCATGGCTGGAATGTCGGCATCGACGTCCGGGTTCAGCGACATCACATGGATGACGACCTGCACCTCGTTGTAGAACCCTTCCGGAAACAAGGGGCGAATCGGCCGGTCGATCAGGCGCGAGGTCAGGGTCTCGCCTTCGCTCAGGCGGCCTTCACGCTTGAAAAAGCCGCCAGGAATCTTGCCTGCGGCATAGGTCTTCTCGATGTAATCGACAGTGAGCGGAAAGAAATCCTGACCCGGTTTGGCCTGTTTGGCTGCCACCACCGTGGCGAGCACCACGGTATCGTCCATATTCAGCAACACAGCCCCGGAAGCTTGGCGCGCGATTTCGCCGGTCTCCATCGTGACGGTGTGTTGGCCCCATTGAAAAGTCTTGGTGATTTTGTTGAACATCGTGAACTCCGGTTCATGGGCGCGGGACAACCCCAGCGCCCCCTATCAGTTGCCAGGCCACGCACCGCGACCCAACTCGGCGGCAAGCACAATGCCATTCCAGCGCAACTCTGGAAACTGGAAAGTCGCATTGGAATGACACAGCAGCACTTCCCTCGTCAACAGGCCGCATGCACCACTCGACCCGCACAACAAAACAAGGCGCCTGCGTCGAAGCTTCAACACAGGCGCCTTGATCGCTCCACAACCTCTTACTTGCGCAGGCTCAGCTTGCTGATCAGCGACTTGTAACGCTCGGCATCCTTGGACTTGAGATAGTCCAACAGCTTGCGCCGACGGCTCACCATGCGCAGCAGACCACGCCGACCATGGTGGTCTTTGGCATGGATCTTGAAATGCCCGGTCAACTCGTTGATACGGGCGGTCAGCAGCGCAACCTGGACCTCGGGGGACCCGGTATCCTTGGCTCCGCGCGCATTGTCGGCAACGATTTGTGCCGTATTGCTCTTGTCGAGACTCATCTTGAAAGTTTCCTGGAGAGAACTGGCGAACGCAGAAGAAACCATTCCGCGCCGTGAAAAAATGAGCAGTTTACCTGATCGCAAGGATTGAGCGCCACATAGTTGGCCGGGCTCCGCGCCCAATCATGAGGCATGCAGACCGAGACTGGATCCAGCCAATCGAGCTGCAGCCCCGCAAACTATCGGATGCGGCGGCAAAGATGCGTTGGTTTTCGTGAATAACTTCACGCGCTGTGGGCATTTCCAAGCGCCGGCTGCCAGGACATCACCTGCAGCCGTTCAATTGCAGTTACATTGCGCCGATTTGTCTTGCATCGAGTCTCCGGCATGCGCCTTCAACTGCTATCCGACCTCCACCTGGAAACCGAAACCTTCGTCCCGCAGCCGGCCCCCGATGCGGACATTCTGGTGCTGGCTGGCGACATTGACGCTGGGCACGACGGGCTGGATCTTTTTGCCCGTTGGCCCGTGCCCGTGGTGTTCATCGCCGGGAATCACGAGTTCGATCACAAAGATTTCGACGCCACTTTGCAGTCTTTACGCGGTCGGTGTGAGCGCCTTGGCATCACCATGTTGGAGCGTGAAAGCGTCATTCTCCAGTTCGGTGAACAGCGCGTGCGCTTTTTGGGAACAACGCTCTGGAACGACTTTGAGTTGTTCGGCGCGTCGGAGCGCTCCCGCTGCATGCGTGCCGCACGCTATTTCATCGAGGAGGTGCAGCGCTCCACCCGCCACGGCCTGCCGATGGATGCCGAATCCTTGCGCCAGGAAGGCCTGCGCAACAAGGCATGGTTGAACGATCAACTCCAGGCCCCGTCCAGCAACCCGGGACACTACGACAAAACCGTGGTCATCACCCACTTTGCACCCAGTCTGCGTAGCACCGATCTGCGTTACCCCGTGAATGGCGCGACGGCAAGTTTCTGCAACGCCTACGATCACCTGATCGAGCGCAGCCACCTCTGGATCCACGGCCACCTGCACTGTCGCCACGACTATGCAGTGGGCATGTCCCGGGTAGTTTGCAATTCACGCGGACACGCCAGCAGCGGCGAAGACTACGACTTCCAACCCCAGGGTGTCTGGGAAGTGTGAGCCGGCGTGAACGCCGGAGCGGCGCGAAAGCCAACAGCGCACTCAGTCATGTGGCGGAGTGCAATCAGCCGTGTCCAGCGCTGTGGCTTCTGTGAGTTCTGCCAGATCCCAACGCGGTCGGATGTCGAAGGCGTAGCTGTGACTGGCTTTGGCAAGCCCCGCCTGCAAACGCCGGCAAGCGGCATAGGCAATCATCGGCCCGTTGTCCGTGCACCACTGCAGATCGGGATAGGAAACGCGCGCGCCGACTTGCTGGCAAGCGACATCGAGCTTCTCGCGCAACCGGTTGTTCGCCCCCACCCCGCCCGCGACGACCAGGGTTCTGCGCCCGCTCTGACGCAAGGCCTGCATGGACTTCCAGCACAGCACGTCGGTGATGGCCTCCTGCGTGGATGCGGCCAAATCGGCGCGGCTTTGCTCGCAGATATTCGTCCCCAGTTGGTTCACCCGGGTCAGAACTGCAGTCTTCAGGCCCGCAAACGAAAAATCGAGGTCTCCGCTGTGCAACTTGGGCCTGGGCAAGGCAAACGCCTCGTGGTTGCCGAATGCGGCAAGCCGCGCCAGCGCAGGCCCGCCCGGATACCCCAGGCCCAGCAGTTTGGCGGACTTGTCGAACGCCTCGCCGGCGGCGTCATCCACCGTCTCACCGAGCAGTCGGTAGCGACCGAGATCAGCGACGTCCAGCAACATCGTATGGCCTCCCGAGACCAGCAAGGCGACGAAAGGAAAAGTCAGCGTCGGGTCGGTCATCAGGGGTGACAGCAAATGACCCTCCAGGTGGTGCACACCCAGGAGCGGCTTGTCCGCGGCCATCGCCAGTGCCGTCGCCAGACCAGCCCCAACCAGCAACGCGCCTGCCAAGCCCGGGCCGCGCGTGTAGGCAATCGCGTCCATCCGGTCGAGGGAACAACCCGCGTCGCGCAAGGTCTGCTGCAGCAGAGGTAGTGTTCGCGCGATATGGTCGCGGGACGCCAACTCGGGCACCACGCCGCCGTAGGCCTGGTGCATGACCACTTGCGAATGCAAGGCATGCGCCAGAAGACCATCCCGGCTGTCATACAC
>DAIAZB010000576.1 GCA_027443745.1 Thiomonas sp.
ATCCGGCGGGCATGGGCGCATCGCGGCGGGGTGGTGGCACAGACCGGCTGGCGATCGTTGAGCCCAGCGGCCGCCTGTCGTCAATTTCCCAGCCATTCCAACCTGACATCACACCCATGAACAGGCCCGCTGACCCGACACAGGGTCAAGGCGGCGATCGCGGCCACGGCGCGTGATTCCGCATCAAGTGCGCACACCAGACGCTCCGCTGCCCTTGCCAGGCTTGCCTCATTAACCCTGCAGGCCTGCATGTCAAAACTCCTGAGAACTCAACTTCGAACCCAGGCACGGGTGGTCATCCTGATGATGATCGCGGCGCTCATGGCCGGCTCGGCCTGGTATCGAAGCCATGGTTGGCGCGACACGAAACTCACCATGGCGGTGGCGGCATCGATGGCCTTGACCTTCGCCATGTCCCTTCTCCTGTCGCTTGCACTCCAGCGTCGCTGGGTGCAGGCAGCGCAGGCACGGTTGAGTCGTTTTGAGCGCGAGTTCATCGAACGCGATCAAGTGGTGGAGCAGTTCATCCGCATCCTGAATGAACTTCCAAGCGGCGTCATCGTGTTCACGGCGGACGGACAGGTGCAGTACTGCTCCGGAGGTTTTGCCCGCATGCTGGGCATGAGCGTCCACCCGCGCCAGCTGGTCAAACGCCCATGGAGGGAGATCTGGGGAATGATCGAACCCTTGCACCTTGGAGGATCGAGCGCCCGACAGCAAGTGAAAATCTTGTTCCATGAAAACCGCGTCGCTGTTGACGAGGTCTGGCTGACCGACGGGCGCGCCCTGCTGCGGCACTATCGACCGTTACTGGACCCATACGGTCAGCCACTCGGTGCGATCTGGACCATCCAGGACATCACCGAACAGAAACGGCAGGAAGATCAGATCCGCGAATTGGCAGAGCGCGATGCTTTGACCGGCCTTGCCAACCGTCGCGCGTTCGAGTCGTTGTTGAATGCGGCCTTGCAAAACAACCGTGCGGGCCTGGCGCTGGGGATTGTCGATCTGGACAATTTCAAGGCGATCAACGATCGACTGGGGCATGCTGCGGGTGATGCGATGCTGCGCGAGGTCGGCATGCGCCTGGGTCAACTTCTGCGCCATTCCGAGCAATCCTTCCAAGACCGTGGCGTGGATTTCCTGGCACGCCTCGGGGGGGACGAGTTTGCGATTTTGCTGCACCACGGCCTAGACGCGGGTCGCGTCCAGCGCGTGGTGGCGCGCATCATGGATGCCATGGGTGAGCCGTTCCACCACGAGGGTGAGAGCCTGTTCATGCGCCTTTCGCTGGGATTCGCCATACGCAACGCGAGCGAAGATGCACAAACCCTCATGCGCCAAGCCGACATGGCGCTCTACGCCGCGAAGACGGCAGGGCGCCATCAGGCTGTCGTGTTCAATGCCGCCATGCAAGCAGCCATCGAGAGTCGTGAAGCCTGGATGACCGCGATCGAAGATGCCTTGCGGCGGCAAACACTGGAACTTCATGTCCAGCCCATCTTGAGCGTGCGCACAGACCGCTTGGAAGGCACCTCCAGCGTGGTCCAGGCTGAAGCCCTGCTGCGCTTGCGCGATGAACAAGGTCGGTTGCACGCCGCGGCTGCGTTCGAGTCCGTGCTGGACGATGTGCGAGTCTCGTCTGCAGTGGGCCGTTGGGTGCTCGAAAAGGCTGCCCAGTACCTGGACTTGTGGCAGGCCAATGGCCAGGTGCTCAGCCTGAGCGTGAACATCAGTCCAAGACATTTCCTGGGCGCCGGTTTTGTGGACGACTTGCGTGCAGTGCTGCAGCGTCACAGCAAACTTCCTGACCATGCCCTGGTCCTGGAACTGACCGAGCGCGGCACATTGCTCGAAGGTGAAGGCGCACGCACCCGCATCGAAGAATGCCGCTCGCTGGGGGTCCAGGTCAGCCTGGACGACTTCGGGACGGGGAACGCCAGCTTGACCCATCTGCAGGACCTGGTTGCCTCCGCCATCAAAATCGATCGCCGTTTTGTGCGTGACATTCTGCACGACGCCATGGCACTGAGCATCACCTACGGCATGCTCCGCACGGCGAAGCTGATGGGGGTGAGGGTCGTGGCCGAAGGTGTGGAAACCCCTGAAGCGGCGCAGGTCCTGGTCGCGATGGGATGTACCGATCTTCAGGGATACGCAGTCGCCAGGCCGATGCCGGCGGCCGAGTTCAGTGCGTGGCTGCGTCATTGGCAGCAACGGCCATCCTGGATGACACAGCTCGGCCAATCCAGCGTACTTGGCCCGGACGACATCGAAGCCTTCGCCTCATTGGCAACATCGTTGCGTCTGTTGTTTGCAGGCAGCCTGGACGCGGAGGCGCGCGCGCAGATCCTGGCTGCCGACGGCAGCCAGCGCTGCGCGTTCGGACGGTGGTGCTCACGAAACGCCTGGCGCTGGCCGCAAAGCCAGAGCCTCGCGCATTTGATACGGCAACATGCGGAGCTGCATGAAAAAACACAAATGTGGCTCCGCGAGCCAGGTCTGCGTGGCTCGCTCGAGTCGCAGATACTGGCCCAGAGCGAAGTGGTCCGCCAGGCGTTCTGGGACTTGACCTTGCGCTCCCAAGCGCAGGCCATTTTCATGCTCCAGGCTGGGGAAGATCCCTGCGCCTAGGCGACGACGCGCCGGCCGCGTTCAACTGCCGACGGATTGCAGCCGCAGCCGGCGGGCGGATTCCGCGGCTCGGGCATCGTCGATTTCACGCAGTACGCCGACCATATCCACGACCCCGTCAGCGCGCTCGAAGCGCCCCGTGAGCGCGACATCCTCATGCAGTGCGCCGCGCTCGTAAAGGCCCCAGATTTCATGACCATAGTCGGTCTGCAGCAGCTCCGGCGCGAAGCGACCGAAGAAATGGCGCAGGTTGCCCACGTCGCGCAGCAGCATGCGTTGGGCGTGGTTGTTACCGGCGGCATCCACCGCCTGGGGCAGATCGATGATGACCGGGCCGTCGGCGCCCAGCAGGATGTTGAACTCCGACAAGTCGCCATGCACCACGCCCGCGCTCAGCATGCGCACCACCTCGGCCAGCAGTGTGGCGTGGTGCGTGCGTGCCTCGTCGGGCTTGAACTGCACGTCGTTGAGCCGCGGTGCGGCATCGCCGTGCGCGTCGACCACCAGGTCCATCAGCAGCACGCCGTCGTGGAAGTTGTAGGGCTTGGGCACGCGCACGCCGGCAGCCGCCAGACGGTAGAGCGCGTCCACCTCGGCACTCTGCCAGGCGGCTTCCTGCGCTTGGCGACCAAAACGGGTGCCTTTGGCCATGGCGCGCGCCTGGCGCGTGTTCTTGACTTTGCGGTTTTCGGTGTAGTCCACCGCCTGGCGGAAGCTGCGCTGCGTGGCCTCTTTGTAGACCTTGGCGCAGCGCGTGTCATGGCCACAGCGCACGACGTAAACCATGGCTTCCTTGCCGCTCATCAACTGCCGCACCACGGTGTCGATCAGGCCTTCTTCAATGAGTGCTTGCAGTCGCGCGGGTGGTTTCATCGACGCTATTTTGCGCCCTTGCCATCCGATGCGTCGCGGTGCGCTGCGGCCCTTACACTTTCCGAATATGCCCGCACGCTGCGGGCCGGCAACGGAGACGATCATGGCCAAGGGTCAGCAACGCAGCAACAAGGAAAAGAAAAAACCCAAGCAGGACAAATCGCCGTCCAAGCCGATCTCACCGCAGGCGGTCAAGCCTGCCGTGACCACCGTGGTGGCCGATCGGCACAAAAAGAAGTGATGCCGGTGGGGCTCATGCGGCATGCAGCGCACACTCACGCCGCTGCAGATCCCGGGACCGGCCGCACGAGGCTGGCGGCCTGTTTGGCGCGGCGGCGTGCTTCGTCAAGATCGGCTGCGTTGGCCACCGCCACGCCCATGCGGCGGTGGGTGTAGCTTTCGGGTTTGCCGAACAGGCGCAGGTCCGATCGTGGCACGGCCAGTGCCTGGGCCACGCCCTCGAAGGCAATGGCCTCGGCATCCACGCCACCGTAGATGACGGCCGAAGCCCCCGGCTCGCGCAGCGTGGTGTCCACCGGAAGGCCAAGGATGGCGCGGGCGTGCAGTTCGAACTCCGACTGACGCTGGGTACACAGCGTCACCAGCCCGGTGTCGTGCGGACGCGGGCTGACCTCGGAGAACCAGACCTCGTCGCCGCGCACGAACAGCTCCACGCCGAAAATCCCGCGCCCGCCCAGCGCCGTGGTCACGCGCCCGGCGATGGTGCGCGAGCGCTCCAGCGCCAGCGGCGACATGGGCTGTGGCTGCCAGGATTCGACATAGTCGCCATTCACCTGCAGATGGCCGATGGGCTCGCAGAACGCGGTGGCGACCTGGCCCGTGGCCGGGTTCACCGCACGCACCGTGAGCAGGGTAATCTCGTAATCGAAGTCGATGAAACCCTCGACGATCACCCGCGCCTGCTGCACCCGGCTGCCGGTCATGGCGTAGTCCCAGGCACGCTGCACGTCGGCCGGCCCGCGCAGCACCGACTGCCCCTTGCCGGATGACGACATCACCGGCTTGACCACGCAGGGGTAGCCGATGCCAGCGTCGATCGCCGCCTGCAATTGCTGTACCGTATCGGCGAAGGCGTAGGGCGAAGTCGCCAGCCTCAGTTCCTCGGCCGCCAGGCGGCGTATGCCTTCGCGGTTCATCGTGAGTTGTGCCGCGCGCGCCGTGGGAATGACCTCGGCCAGCCCTTCGGCCTCGATCGCGACCAGCGCCGCCGTGGCGATGGCCTCGATCTCCGGCACGATGAGATGCGGCCGCTCGGCCAGCACCAGCGCCCGCAGCGCTGCCGGGTCGGTCATGTCGATGACATGCGCCCGATGCGCCACCTGCTGCCCCGGCGCATGGGCATAGCGGTCTACCGCGATCACCTCCACCCCCAGGCGCTGCAGCGCGATGATGACTTCCTTGCCGAGTTCGCCGGCGCCCAGCAGCATGACGCGCAGGGCCGAGGGAGACAGCGGGGTGCCGAGGCGATGGGTGGACATGAGTGACTCCGGGAGGGGGATGCTGAAGACGAGCAGAGCAGCATATCGAATGCAAGCGCCTGGGGGCGATGCGATGCATGCCTGCTTCAGGCTGGAACTCGTCCAGGCGATGGGGTCAAGCCGGCAGTCAGGGCGGCAACAGAGCGCTACGGGCGGCGACCAAGATCTGACGCGTCAGGCCATCGAGCAAGGTCGACGCCGCGCGTGCGTGCTGCCAGTGCAGCGGCACATCCAGTGGGCGGTCCGGCACCAACTCCACGAGCGAACCGTTTTCAAGCGCAGGCGCGATCAAAATTTGCGGGTGCAGCGCCCAGCCCATGCCCGCCAGGGCCGCGGCGACAAAAGCGTGAGCCGATGGCAAAGTGTGCCGCGGCAGGTCGACATGCCGATGGCACAAGCGGCGTGCCCATCGGGCCTGC
>DAIAZB010000577.1 GCA_027443745.1 Thiomonas sp.
AGCGCCTGCATGGTGTAGGCCGGCACGTAATCGGGGGCCTGATCCAGCGCTTTGGCCACTTCGGAGAGTGCGACCTCGGCCTGACCGCGCTGGTAATAACCTTCGGCCAACTCCAGGCGGATTTGCGCGTTCTTGTCGGCCTCGGCACTGCCCGTGCTGGGCGTCGAGCTCGCCGAACCGTTGCTTAGGGTCGTATTGCCGGCGCAACCACCGAGTTGCAACAAGGCAAGAGTCAGCATGAGGATGGAAAGCAACGGCCATGCGGAACAACCACCTTCGGTCCAGCGGGTTTGCTTGCTCATAGCGTCAGTCCAAGTTGGACAAGCGGGTGGTCGGGCTTGCGGTCTCCACCCGAATGGGGATGATGGTCTGTGGCGGCACCACGGATGACGTGCCTGCACGCCCCGGCTTGCGACGAATGCGGTCTTGCACATCGCCGGCCAGTTGACCGCAGGCGGCATCGATGTCGTCGCCACGCGTCTTGCGCACTGTGGTGACAAAGCCCGCGTCCAGCAGGATCTGGGCGAATGCAGCCATGCGCCCGGCAGGCGACCTGGCGAGGCCAGACTGCGGGAATGGATTGAAGGGAATGAGGTTGAACTTGCACGGCATGCGGTCGCGCAACAGACGGACCAGCTGCCGGGCATGTTCGGGAGCGTCGTTCACACCATCGAGCATGCAATACTCGAAGGTGATGAAGTCACGCGGCGCATGCGCCAGATAGCGTTCGCAGGCGCCCAGCAGTTCGGCCAGCGGGTATTTGCGATTGAGCGGAACCAGATCGTCACGCAATGCATCGTTCGGCGCATGCAGAGACACCGCAAGCGCAACGGGACAATCGGCCGCAAGGCGATCGATCATCGGTACGACGCCCGAGGTGGACACCGTCACGCGGCGGCGCGATAAACCGTAGCCGTCATCATCGAGCATGGATCGCAGCGCGGGGACCAGGGCGCTGTAATTCTGGAGTGGCTCTCCCATGCCCATCATCACCACGTTGGAGATGGCGCGCTCCCCGAGCGCAAGTCCGAGGGACGCGCGCATGCTGAACTCCGCGTGCCAGAGCTGCGCCAGGATTTCAGCCGTGGTCAGGTTGCGACTGAAGCCCTGCGCCCCCGTGGAACAAAAGCGGCAGGCCATGGCGCATCCGGCTTGCGACGACACGCACAGGGTGTTGCGCTGAGCCTCGGGAATGAACACGGTTTCCACGGCATCGCCTGCACCCACATCAAACAGCCACTTCACCGTGCCGTCACGCGAGTGCTGCTCGGCGAGCGTCGGCAGAGATTCGAGCCGCGCTGCGTCCTGCAACCAGGCCCGCAGAGGCTTGGCCAAGTCACTCATGTCGGCGAAATCGGCAACACCCCTCTGGTGCATCCAACGGAACACCTGGCGGGCGCGGAAGGGTTTCTCCCCATGCGCGGCGAACCAGTCCACCAGACCGGCACGGTCGAACTGAAGCAGGTTGGTGGAGGACATGGCCGCGCAGCGGAAATCAGCGACTGAAGACCCAGTTCGCAGGAAAGAAAAAGGCGATCTCGGTTGCCGCGTTCTCGGCACTGTCGGAACCATGCACGGCATTGGCATCGATGCTGTCGGCAAAGTCGGCTCGTATCGTGCCGGGAGCGGCTTTCTTCGGGTCGGTCGCACCCATCAGTTCACGATTCTTGGCGATGGCATTGCTCCCTTCGAGCACCTGAACCAGCACGGGGCCGGAAACCATGAAATCGACCAGGTCCTTGAAGAACGGGCGATCCTTGTGCACAGCGTAAAAGCCTTCGGCCTCGGCGCGGGAAAGATGCATCATGCGAGCCGCGGCGACCTTGAGGCCGGCCGTCTCGAAACGGTCGATGATCTTGCCGATGCAGTTCTTGGCGACAGCGTCGGGCTTGATGATTGAGAGCGTGCGCTCCATAAGATTTTTCTCCGGAAATCAAGTGATTAAAAATGAATTGTAAGGCTGCCACTCATGCGCAATGGCGAGCCTTCCAACCCTGGATGCCAGGCTCGGGAGGCCGTTGCCGGGCCACGTCAAGACCACCCTGACCTGGCCTGAGCCCTTGCGGAAAGACCTGCCCCCGTTTGTATCCGGGGCCGTTTCAACGCGGGAAATGGCGTCGTTTGCCGCCCTGCCCCGGGCCTGCGCGGGGACCTTGGCCCAACCCTTGCCCCAAGGCTGAGCGCATGGGGTCCGGCTGGCCGCCCGACCCACCCTTCTTGCCGCCACGCGCCGAGCGTGGCTTGTTGTGGCCACCTGACCCGCCAGCGCCCTTGCCGAACAAGGCATCGACCGCGCTCATGGCGTAGCTGTTGGGGCCGGGTTCGCGCTCAGGAAGTTGTCGGTCATCGTGCTCATGGCGCGGAGCCGCGCGACGCGCCTCGCGGCTGGCCCGGCCGAAGAGCGCATCCACGGCGCTCATGGCATAGCTGTTGGGGCCGGGCTCGCGCTCACCACTCGTGCCGCCCCGCTTAGGATGACCATGGGCACCGGATGGGCCGTCTTGCCAATCTTGATTGCGGCTGTCGTTGTGTCCGCCCTGACCACGATTTTCATGCCGCTTGTCGTGACGTCCGCCGTGCTTGCGCTGGGACTGGCTATTCACGCTGTTGGAGCCACTGCCGCCTGGCCTCTGGCCCTTGGCGCGATCATCGAAAGCCTGAGCCGAACCAGAATGATTCATCATGGCCTTCACGTCGTCACGCTCGATTTCCGCGAAGTCGCCACGGCGCAAGCCGGCGGGCAAGGCGATGGAACCATAGCGCACCCGAATCAGGCGACTCACCGTCAGGCCCACAGCTTCGAACAGACGGCGCACCTCGCGGTTGCGACCCTCGGCGATGATGACCCGGTACCAGCGATTGGCGCCCTCGCCGCCGGCCTCTTCCAGACTCATGAAACGCGCGGGCCCGTCACTCAGTTCCACCCCCTCGAGCAATTTCTCGCGTGCCTGGCTGTCCACTTGCCCCAGCACGCGCACCGCGTACTCCCGCTCGACGCCCTGGCTGGGATGCATGAGCTTGTTGGCCAGTTCGCCCGAGGTGGTGAACAGCAGCAGGCCTTCGGTGTTGATGTCCAGCCGGCCGATCGCCGTCCACTTCGCGTTCTGCACCCGCGGCAGGTTGCGGAACACCGTGGGACGGCCTTCCGGATCTTTGAAGGTGACGACCTCGCCCACCGGCTTGTGATAAACCAGCACACGCGCTGGCGGCGGGCTGATGCGGAACTTCAGCGGCTTGCCGTTGACGCGGATCTGGTCGCCAGGCTGGATGCGCTGGCCCAGATGTGCCGGCTCGCCGTTGACGGACACCAGGCCGTCGACGATGAGTTGCTCCATTTCACGGCGCGATCCGACACCGGCCTGGGCCAGGACCTTGTGCAGTTTCGGCGCTTCGGGTGATGGCGGCAGCACACGTCGGGCACCAGGCTCGACAGCCTCGGCGATTTCGACGGCGCGGTCGAAATCGCCGGAGATGACTTCCTCGATGCGCACCGCGGGGACGTTTTTGGCTGGGCCGCGCAGCGGCGAGTTGTGCTTCTTCTTGCGCTGGTTCTGGTTTTGACGCGGACGATCGGGCCGGTTCGGGCGATCCACGCGCGCGGGGCGATGAGGCTGTAGCGGGTTGCCATTGGCATCGTGTTGAGCCTCTGTCGGCTCGGTTTGCTGCGCCTCCAGACTGAGGGATTCTGTCGGTTGAGTTTCGGCTTCGGTCTCGGCAAGGTCGGCGCCGGAGGATTTGCGCTTGCGACGTCGAGGCGCATCGCGTGGCGTCATGTCATCGCCCGCAGTCTGCCCGGCTTGCGGACTCGTGCCTTCAGCAGGCCCTGCGGCGGCCACGGAATTGGTGCTGGAGACCGTGTTGCTCGGCGAGGCGATTGCGGGCGGCTCCGAGCGATCTGTCAGCGCGTCTTCACCTGCATCGTGTGCCGACGTTGCTGCTTCAACTGCCACAGCCTTGCGCCGCCGCGCCGGGCGGTGCGGGGCTGGTTCAGTCACCACGGGTGTGGCAAGGTCGGGGCTGGCGTCAGCGTCAGAGGTGGATTCGTCGTGTTGCATGGAGTTGTTGGTGTGGGGTACGGTCTGGCCTGTTCAGGCGGCAGGCAGGGGATCAGGTGCAGCAAGACTGTCGGAAGCCGCCGATTCGGATGAAGTCTGGAATGCGTGAAATGGTTGCCGTGTGGCGGTGTCTGCGTCTGCAGCGGCAGCGCAGGATGATTCAGTCGCCTCGATGTCGTCGCCTGCAGTTGCTCGACTGGCGGATGTAGGTCCAGACGGATCCTCCATCTCGCCACCCATGGGCAGCAGATCGATTTGCTGCGGGTCGGCGTGAGCGCCCTCGGCCTGCATCGCGGGAAGATCGCCAATCGTGGCCAGACCCAGATCATCGAGGAACAGGCGTGTCGTGGCGAACAGCACCGGCCGCCCTGGCCCCTCACGATGGCCGATTGGCTCGATCCAGCCGCGATCCTCGAGTTGGCGCAGGATCTGCGTGTTGACCGCCACACCGCGGATGTCTTCGATGTCCCCGCGCGTCACGGGTTGCCTATGGGCAATGATGGCCAGCGTTTCCTGCACTGCACGCGAGTAGCGCGGCGGCTTTTCAGGGTTGAGTCGCTGCAGATATGGCTGCATGTCCTCGCGGCTTTGCATGCGCCAGCCACCAGCCACGGCGCGCAACTCGACCCCGCGGTCGCGCCAGTCGTGGCGCAAGTCGTCGAGCAGCGTGCGCAGGGTGTCGGCGCCGACCTGTTCGTCGAACAGGCCGCGCAGGCGCTCAAGGCTCAAAGGTTGTGTGGCACACATCAGCGCGGTCTCGACGACCCGCTTGGCCAGTGCAATGTTCATGCGTGTCAGGAATCGTGCGCCGATGGTGGGTTGCCGGAATGGGACTTCGGCAAGCGGGTTGCGCGAACCCTGGAAAGCTGCTGCAGCGCGACGCCGTTGTATTTTAGCCCAGTCCGCCAGCCGGAGCTACCGGCATTCAGATCGCGTCTGCTTGCTGTGCCGGATGGGCATCGATGAATGCCGGCAACTGCATGCAAGCATCGAACAGGCGCATGAGGTCTGGAACGGCTTGGAGGTCGCATTTGAAGCGCTGTGCGTTGCAGATCTGCGGAATCAGGCAGCAGTCGGCCAGGCCCGGCACCTGCCCATGCACAAAAGGACCGCTCGGGCCGGGCCAGCGGCGCCATTGCTCCTGCCAGGCCACAAGCCCGGTGTTCACCCAGTGCCGATACCAGCGCTGACGCGCCGCCTCGTCGGCACCGAATTGGCTTTGCAGATGGTTGAGCACCCGCAGATTGTTCAGCGGATGAATGTCGCAGGCAATCGCCAGGGCCAGGGCGCGCACCCGCGCCCGACCGGCAGCGTCGGCGGGCAGCAGCGGTGGATCGGGGTGCTGTTCGTCGAGATACTCCAGGATGGCCAGCGACTGCGTGAGGCTGATGCCGTCGTCCTCCAGCACCGGGATGAGCCCTTGTGGCGAACGCTGCAAATGCCCCGGCAGCCGTTGCTCGCCATGCGCCAGATGCACCGGCACGATGTCATAGGGCAGGCCCTTGAGGTTGAGGGCGATGCGCACGCGGAATGCCGCGGAGGAGCGAAAGTAGCTGTAAAGCGTGCGCATTCAGATCTCGGATTGCAGTGGTGAAGGCAAGGCCGACCGGTCATTTTCTTCGGCGGCGTCCACGGCGGCTTGCGCGGCCTGGGTCAGTCCGGGCTTGGGCGCATAGAAGGCGTCGGCATGCACGTCTGCGGCGGGCAGGCCTCGTTCCAGCAGGCAGGCACTCACCGTTTCGACCATGCCCGGCGAACCCGCGAGATAAACCTTGGCGCCGGCGAAATCGGCCACATCGTCCAGCAGCACATCACCGACGCGGCCGCTGCGGTCGCTCGCGCCGGCGTCCTGCTCCACCAC
>DAIAZB010000578.1 GCA_027443745.1 Thiomonas sp.
ATCGACGAAGCCGGTTCGCGCATCAAGATGGAAATCGACTCCAAGCCCGAAGTCATGGACCGGTTGGATCGCCGCATCATCCAGCTCAAGATCGAGCGTGAAGCCGTACGCAAGGAAAAGGACGAAGCCTCGCAAAAGCGCCTCGGCCTGATCGAGGAGGAAATCGCCAAGCTGCAAAAAGAGTATTCCGATCTCGAGGAAATCTGGAAGGCGGAGAAGGCTGCGGTGCAGGGATCTGCGCAGGTGAAAGAGCAGATCGATGCGATGCGTTATCAGATCGAGGAGCTGACGCGCAAGGGCGATTTCAACAAGGTTGCCGAACTGCAATATGGCCGCCTGCCTGAACTGGAGCGGCAGTTGAAAGACGCCCAGGCCCTGGAATCGGCGGGCCGTGCCAAGGGTGACAAAGCCACACCGCGCCTGTTGCGCACCCAGGTTGGGGCTGAGGAAATCGCCGAAGTAGTCAGCCGCATGACCGGCATTCCGTTGTCCAAGCTGCTGCAAGGCGAGCGCGACAAGCTGCTGCAGATGGAAGACAAATTGCACCAGCGGGTGGTGGGGCAGGACCAGGCGATTCACGCGGTGTCCGATGCCATTCGCCGGTCGCGCGCGGGCCTGTCGGACCCGAACCGGCCATACGGCTCCTTCCTCTTTCTCGGCCCCACAGGAGTCGGCAAGACCGAGTTGTGCAAGGCCCTGGCCGAGTTCCTGTTCGACAGCCAGGACCACCTCATCCGCATCGACATGAGCGAATTCATGGAGAAGCATTCGGTGGCCCGCCTGATCGGTGCGCCACCGGGCTATGTCGGCTATGAGGAGGGTGGCTATTTGACCGAGGCGGTGCGGCGCAAGCCCTACAGCGTGATCCTGCTCGACGAGGTGGAGAAGGCCCATCCGGACGTGTTCAACGTGCTGCTCCAGGTGCTCGACGACGGCCGCCTGACCGATGGTCAGGGACGCACCGTGGACTTCAAGAACACGGTCATCGTCATGACGTCGAATCTGGGATCGCAGCACATCATGGCCATGACCGGGCAACCTCAGGAGGCGATTCGTGATGCCGTCTGGATCGAGGTCAAACAGCATTTCCGCCCCGAGTTCCTCAACCGCATCGACGAGGTGGTTGTGTTCCACGCGCTGAGCCAAGTGCAGATCGAGGGCATTGCGCGAATTCAGCTCAAGTCGCTGGATCGCCGTCTGGCGCAGATGGACATCAAGCTGGAGGTCTCGGCCGCGGCGATCGCCGAAATGGCCAAGGCTGGGTACGACCCGGTGTTCGGTGCACGGCCCTTGAAGCGCGCGATCCAGAGCCAGATCGAGAATCCGCTGTCCCGGCGCATCCTCGAAGGTGGCTTTGGACCGAAGTCGGTCGTGCCGGTGGATGTGCGAGACGGCCAGATCGTGTTCGAGCGCACCGTGCATTGAAGTCTCCGGGCGCGACCTTGCCGGTGCGCAAGGTCACGCCCGGCAACCGGAACCTTTTGCGTTGCAGCCTGTCTCTCATGAGCCTGCGCTGGCGCATCCGCAGAGCAAAAGCCGGCGTGCTTCAGGCCGCTCAGTGACGAGAGGGGGAATGGGCCTCTCGTCTTTGTTTCAAGCGGCTACGATGATGGCCGGAACGTCCACTTGGCTTGCCGTATGAACTTGAACCCACGACGCAGAACCCTTCTCCTGGCTGCTGGTGCGCTGAGCCTGGCCACCATGCTTGCAGCTTGCGGCCAAAAGCAGCATTGGGATCTCGACAATGTCAGTGCCGTATTGGCCAATTTGAAATTCAACCTGACCTCGGACACAGGGCAAAAGGTGACGGCCGCCGACTACAAAGGCAAGGTAGTCATTCTGTATTTCGGCTATACCCATTGCCCGGATGTTTGTCCCCTGACCATGTCGCATCTGGCCGAGGCGGTGAAGCAACTGGGGCCGCAAGGCCGCGATGTGCAAATCCTGATGGTCTCGGTGGACCCTGCGCGCGACACACTTCCCATTCTGCGTGCCTACACCCAGGCTTTCAGCCCGCAAGCCATTGGCCTGACGGGGACACCGCAGGACATCGAGGATGTAGCCAAGCGTTACCACGTTGCCTACCAACTGGGCAAGAAAGACAAGTCGGGCCAATATGTGGTCGACCACAGTGCCGCCATCTATGTCTTCGACAAAGACGGGCGCGGCATCTTGATCGGCTCGGACCTCACCCCGGTGCCGTCCATCGTGCACGATGTCAAACAGTTGCTGGCCGATTGAGCCGAACCCGGGCAATCATTCCGGGTGATGTCGGCTGACCCGATCTGTCGGCTTCAGCCCACAGGCCTGGGTGCGGGAGCGGGGGAGTTCACTGCGGTGGCTTGGCGTGAGAGTACCGGCAAACGGCCACGCTCCGACAACCGCATCCAGTTCCGCAAAGCCACCATGGCGGCAATGACGTTGATGCCGGAGGCCGGAATCCACAGGATCAAGCCGCCGAGATGTTGATCTGTCAGCGGGTCGATGCCCGATATCGCTCGGCCACACAGGGTGTAGATGGGGTACCAGTCTGCACTCGTCAGCGCCAGCACGGCGCCCAGAATCATTTGCGGGATCATGGCGACGATGGGCAGGAAAATGCGTCCCCCCGGTCGCATGTGCGCAGGTGGCGCGGGCCTCGGGTCGAGCACCAGCCACCAGAACAGTAGCCCGTCGACCACCATGGTCCAGTTCATCAACTGGTAGAGCATGGTGTTGAGCATGACGCCCACATGAATGAAGGGCACCAGCCAGAACACGACCAGCCCGGAGAACAGGGCGCCAGCAATCCAGGGGTTGAGCACGAAATCGGTGATGCCCCGCATCGGCGCGGTGCGCATCAGGGGCGCCAGGAAGCGACTGCGCCACCGCGCTGGAATGCCCGCGCGCCACGTGGGGACGGGCCAGGCCAGCATCACCAACAAGGGACCGAGGTCGTGCAGCGCCATCTGCTGCAGCATGTGCAAAAAGAACTGATGCTCGGCGTAGTAGTCCCACTGGGTCTGCAGCCCTTGGTACGTGAGCACCCAGCCGAGCCAGAACCACATTTGCCGCCACCAGGGCGTGTGTTGCCTGCGGCTGCCGCGCCAATACAAGGCCGCACCGCCCAACAGGAAAAGCGCCATCGGCCAGGATGGATACCAGGGGTGGAGCCAGTGCAGCAAGGAACTCATCAAAAGCGTCGTCAGGATTCAAACGTCAGGTCGAGAGAATAACGCCGTCGGCATGCACCACCGGGTGGCAATCTGCACACAATGGAACCTGACCGGAAGAGCGAGGTCGCGTGGTTTGCTTTCGCGCAAGGAAAACTGCACGCTTTGCCGTTCCAATATGCTGCAAGGCCAGGGTCGGCTCACCATGACATGAGGAGCAAGAGCATGCCGTCGTCGATGTCAATCTGCGATTTTTGCGACCAGCATCCGGAGGCGATCTCCACGGGTCTGCTTCGGGTTTTGCCGCCGCAGTTCAGGAACTTCGGCCGCTTGCAGTCCTTTTACGGTCAAGTCAGTACCGTGCAATGTTTCGAAGACAACGGCCTGGTTCGCGCAGCGCTGGGGGACGCCGGCATGGCGCGGGTGCTGGTGGTCGACGGCGGCGGCTCGATGCGGCACGCACTGTTTGGCGGCAATCTCGCCGCGCTGGCGGCGCGCAGCGGATGGGCGGGTGTCGTGATCGACGGATGCGTGCGCGATGTCGCTGAAATCGCCGCAGCCCCTGTCGGCGTGCGCGCCTTGGCAGCTATGCCGATGCCGCCGCGCAAGCAGGGTGCCGGACAGCGCGATCTAGCGATCCGGATTCAGGGCGTCACGGTGCGGCCCGGCGATTGGCTCTATGCCGATGCCGACGGCATGCTGGTCTGCACCGAGCCGCTGCACATCGGCCCCCGATCGGGATCGTCTGGCGACTAGGGCCTGTTCACGCTCTTTCTGCCGTTTCGGTGCCGTATCAAAATCTGCTGCGAATCAGCCCGACCGCCAGCCCTTCGATGGCGAAAACCTGGTCAGCCCGCACCAGGATGGGCGCGAAATCCGGATTTTCCGGAAGCAACTCGATGTGCCCGGGTTGGCGTTGCAGGCGTTTGACCGTGACTTCATCTCCCAGGCGCGCCACGACAATCTGACCGTTGCGCACGTCCTGCGTCTGCTTCACGGCCAGCAGGTCGCCATCCAGAATGCCGGCTTCCTGCATGCTCATGCCTTTGACCTTGAGAAGATAGTCAGGCCGGGACGCAAACATCCGGGCCTCGACACCGATGGTCTGTTCGATATGTTCCTGCGCCAGAATGGGGCTACCGGCAGCCACACGGCCGATGAGCGGCAGCAAGAGTTGTTCCATGCCTGGCAAGGCGCGCGCGTGCGGGCGGCAGGTTGCCGGTCGCACCGTTTGCCTCGCAGTGGAGGTGAGCCGGATGCCACGCGACGTTCCCGGAGAGAGTTCAATCATGCCCTTGCGCGCCAGGGCATGCAGATGGTCTTCGGCGGCGTTAGCTGAACGAAAGCCCAGTTCAGCGGCAATTTCGGCACGCGTGGGCGGGTAGCCGGTGCGCTCGATGGCCTTGGAAATGAGCGTGAGGATTTCTCCCTGACGCGCAGTAAGCTTGGTGCTGGGTGTCGGCATGGTGCTTCCTCTCTCAAGCAAGTCAGAGGACCAATCCAAGGTGCTTGCCCCTGGGTTGGGCTTCGAGGTTAGGCCAGAATATTAAGCCGGATACTGTCATCATCAACAGCCTGTATTTTTATCCAGATCATCATCGCATGCAATCAAAAATCGATATTTCCCTGCCCAAAGTGATCGTGCTCGGTACCGGAGGCACCATCGCTGGGGTCTCCACGGCGCATGCGGCGCAGGCCGGCTACCGGGCCGGCGCGCTCGATATCGCCGCTCTTGTTGCCGCCGCTCCCGGCATCGAGCTACTTGCGAACTTGCAGGCCGAGCAAATCGTGAGTGTCGACAGCAAGGACATGGGTGCTGCCGTCTGGGAGCAACTCGCCAGACGCATCCGCGACGGGTTGCAGCAGGAAGACGTGGCTGGTTGCGTCGTCACCCACGGCAGCGACACACTGGAGGAAACCGCCTACTTCCTGCATTGCGTGCTGCCGGCAGGCAAACCTGTGGTTCTGACAGCGGCGATGCGCCCCGCTACCGCGCTCTCGGCCGATGGACCGCGCAATCTGTACGACGCGGTGCAAGTCGCCGCGAGCCAGCAGGCACGAAGGCTTGGCGTGGTCTGCGTGCTGCATGGGCGCATCCATGGCGCTTGCGATGTGAGCAAAGCACAGCCGACGGCGGTGGATGCGTTTTCGTCCGGCGAACGCGGCCCGCTCGGTTTCGTCGGCGTGCAGGGCGTGCAGATCACGCGCCAGCTGCCGTCGCAACCGTCAGGCCCGTTGCCGCTGACACCATGGCAACCCCCAAGCGAAGGCTGGCCCCGCGTGGAGTTGGTGCATAGCCATGCGGGCGCAGACGGCGCGGTGGTGCGAGCCTTGATGCAGGCATCGCAAAGCGGCGATCCAAGCCACAAGCTGGCGGGTCTGGTGGTGCTGGGGACGGGCAGCGGCACGGTGCATGAGCAGTTGCAAACTGCCCTCGACGAGGCCGAGGCAACCGGCCTCAGGGTGGCTTACGCCTCGCGCGCGGGAGCTTTGTCGGGGGGCGACTTCGACGGCTTGAATGCCGTGAAGATTCGCATTCGTCTGATGCTGGAACTGGCCGCCGCAGCAGCTTGAATCACGGGCCCGAACTGCACTGCTGAAACAGGCTCCGGGTGAAGGCCAGCACGGCTTGGGCTGTTCGCACCGGCGACAGGCAGGCAGATGCCGTGCCGCCTTCAGCGGCAGTAGCTCGCAACCGCAGCCATGGCCTGTTGGCGTTGCGCGGCGCGTTGGGCGTCCGTGAGAAAGGCGCGATTGCCATGCGCGTCCACCTCAGCCAGGCGTACGCCGCTGTCGAGCGTCTGCAACTGACGTTGAGCATGTTGGCAGTTTGCCTGTCTGGTTTGTGCGTCGAACTCCTGTTGCAAACGTTGCGCCGCCTCCTTGGCGTGCTTGTCTTGCTCCAGCTTTTGCTGCAGCTCGCGCGTTGCCTGGGTTTGCGCCGTGACCTTGGGAACTGATGCCGACGCAGTCGGCGGGCCAGAAGCCGCGCTCGCTGCGGGCGCGTTGGCCCGCATGGGAGCGGCCGCCGGTTTGGCCAGGATATTCTTGAGCGGAATATTCGGTGGCGGCGGCAGGTCGCTGTACTGCACCACGCCGGCGGGAGAAATCCATTTCCACTGGGCATCTGCGGTCTGAGCCGCGAAAAGGTTGGCCACAGCGAACAAGGCGGCTGGCACCGCGACACGACACAGCGGGCGGACTGAGGGGCGGACGGGGGCGAATGCGGGCATTCATGGCTCCATGGTTGTGCAAAAGCTTAAGCCATCTTGACCGCCGCAAAGCCCTGTTTTCATGCCGCGCGGCCTCACATCCGGGCAGGTGTTGCAGGCATGCCGCACCTGTGTACCCGGGTGCAGGAGTGCGCGGTCTTTTATCATCGCCTTTTGCGCCTGGAGGATTTATGCGCCTGCTCGGAAAAGCGTTGACCTTTGACGACGTCTTACTGGTCCCAGCTTATTCTCAAGTTCTACCCAAAGACACCGACCTTTCCACCCAGCTCACACGCCGCGTGCGCCTGAACATTCCGCTGATCTCGGCGGCGATGGACACGGTGACCGAGTCCAAGCTGGCGATTGCCATGGCCCAGGAAGGCGGCATCGGCATCATCCATAAAAATCTCACACCCAAGGCGCAGGCCACGGAGGTGGCGCGTGTCAAGCGCTACGAATCCGGAGTGCTGAAGGACCCGATCACCATCTCGCCGGGCGTCAAGGTCAGCGACGTGGTCAACCTGTCGCGCCAGCATGGCATTTCGGGTTTTCCGGTGGTCGAGAACAACAAGGTGGTGGGCATTGTCACCAACCGGGATTTGCGTTTCGAGACGCGATTCGATCTACCCGTGCGCGACATCATGACCCCACGCGAGCGGCTGGTCACGGTGCGTGAAGGCGCCACGGTGGACGAAGCCAAGGCGCTGATGCACAGACACCGGCTGGAACGCGTGCTGGTGATCAACGATGCCTACGAGCTGCGCGGCCTGATGACGGTGAAAGACATCCAGAAAGCCACCGAGCGTCCCAACGCGGCGCGCGACCCGCAAGGCAAGCTGCGCGTCGGCGCGGCCGTGGGTGTGGGCGATGGCACCGAAGAGCGCGTGGAGGCTTTGGTGCGCGCCGGGGTGGACGTGATCGTGGTCGACACCGCGCATGGCCACAGCCAGGGCGTGATCGACCGCGTGCGTTGGGTCAAGCAGTGCTACCCGGATGTCGACGTGATCGGCGGCAACATCGCCACCGCCGAAGCGGCGCGGGCACTGGCCGACGTGGGGGCCGATGGCGTCAAGGTCGGCATCGGCCCGGGTTCCATTTGCACGACGCGTATCGTCGCCGGGGTCGGTGTGCCGCAGATCACCGCGATCGCCAACGTGGCGCAAGCACTGACAGGCAGCGGTGTGCCGCTGGTGGCCGACGGCGGCGTGCGTTACTCCGGCGACATCGCCAAGGCCATCGCCGCCGGAGCGCACACCGTGATGATGGGCAGCATGTTCGCCGGCACGGAGGAAGCCCCGGGCGAAGTGATTTTGTTCCAAGGCCGCTCGTACAAGACGTACCGCGGCATGGGATCCATCGGCGCGATGAACGCCGGATCGGCCGACCGCTACTTCCAGGACGGCACCCAGGCTTCGGCCGCTGCCGGAGCCGAGAAGTTCGTGCCCGAGGGCATCGAAGGCCGTGTGCCCTACAAGGGCTCGCTCGCGGCCATCCTCTATCAGCTGGTCGGTGGCGTGCGCTCGTCCCTGGGCTATTGCGGCTGCCCCAGCATCGACGCCATGCGCGGTCAGGCGCAGTGCGTGGAGATCACCTCGGCCGGGATGCGGGAAAGCCATGTGCACGACGTGCAGATCACGAAGGAAGCGCCCAACTATCACGTCGATTGATCCTGAGGCGGTGTGTGAGCAGAGCACCACACCGCCATGACCCCATCGTCACTTGAACCTGCCTTCATGCACGACACCATCCTGATCCTGGACTTCGGTTCCCAGGTGACTCAGCTCATTGCCCGCCGCGTGCGCGAAGCGCATGTGTACTGCGAAATCCATCCGAACGACGTCAGCGATGCTTTCATCCGCGAACTGGCGCGCAAGGGGCTCAAGGGCATCATCCTCTCCGGCAGCCACGCCAGCACCTATGAGGACCAAGAGTTGCGTGCGCCGCAGGAGGTTTGGGAGGTAGACGTGCCGGTGCTGGGTATTTGCTACGGCATGCAAACCATGGCCGCACAACTCGGCGGCACGGTGGAATGGAGCGAGCACCGCGAATTCGGCTATGCCGAGGTGCGCGCCCGTGGCCATACCCGATTGTTCGACGGCATCGAAGATTTCAGCACGCCCGAAGGCCACGGCATGCTCAAGGTCTGGATGAGCCATGGCGACAAGGTGACGGCGCTGCCACCAGGCTTCAAACTGATGGCGTCCACGCCAAGCTGCCCGATCGCCGGCATGGCCGACGAGGCGCGCGGCTACTACGCCGTGCAGTTTCATCCCGAGGTGACGCACACCGTGCAGGGCAAGGCCATCCTCACGCGCTTCGTGCGCGGCATCTGCGGCTGCCGGGGCGACTGGATCATGGGTGACTACATCGCCGAGGCCGTGGCCCGCATCCGCGAGCAGGTGGGCGAGGAGGAGATCATCCTTGGCCTGTCAGGCGGGGTCGATTCCAGCGTGGCCGCGGCGCTGATCCACCGCGCCATCGGCGACCAGCTCACCTGCGTGTTCGTCGATCACGGCCTGCTGCGCCTGAACGAAGGCACGACGGTGATGGAGATGTTCGCCGGACGCCTGCATGCCAAGGTGGTGCATGTGGACGCCGGCGCCCAGTTCCTCGGCCACCTGCAAGGCGTCAGCGACCCCGAGCAAAAGCGCAAGATCATCGGCCGCGAGTTCGTCGAGGTCTTCCAGCGTGAGGCCAAGAAGCTGGTGAATGCCAAGTGGCTGGCGCAAGGCACCATCTACCCGGACGTGATCGAGTCCGGTGGCGCCAAGACCAAGAAGGCCACCACCATCAAGAGCCACCACAACGTCGGCGGCCTGCCTGAAACCCTGGGGCTCAAGCTGCTGGAGCCGTTGCGCGAGCTGTTCAAGGACGAGGTGCGTGAACTGGGCGTGGCGCTGGGGCTGCCTCCCGACATGGTGCATCGCCACCCCTTCCCCGGCCCCGGCCTGGGCGTGCGCATCCTGGGCGAGGTCAAGCCCCCTTACGCCGACCTGCTGCGCCGCGCCGATGCCATCTTCATCGAGGAACTACGCGCCTTCAAGGACGAGGCCACGGGCAAAAGTTGGTACGAGCTCACCAGCCAGGCCTTCGCCGTGTTCCTGCCCATCAAGAGCGTGGGCGTGATGGGCGACGGACGCACCTACGACCACGTGGTCGCCCTGCGTGCGGTACAAACCAGCGACTTCATGACCGCGGACTGGGCCGAGCTTCCCTACGCTCTGCTGAAAAAAGTGTCCAGCCGCATCATCAACGAGGTGCGCGGCATCAACCGCGTGACCTACGACGTCTCCTCCAAACCCCCGGCCACGATCGAGTGGGAGTGAACCGCCATGCGTGCAGGTTTCGGATTGATCGGTTTGTTGCTGGCGCTGCTCATCGTCGCCTGGCTGGCCAAGACCGAGCTGGCACCGCGTCCCGTCGGGCCTCAAGCCGTCGGTGCCGCGGCGTCCGCCCCACAGGATCCGAGCATCAACACCCCGGCGCAAGGCGCGGCGGCGCTGGACCAGTTCAAGCAGAAGCTGAACCAGGCCTTGCAGACCAGGCCAGTGAACGCGCCTTCCTCGCCTTGAACGCGCTGGCCTTGCCCGCACCGACATGACCACGGCAATGACCGAAGCCGATTCAACCGACCGCGCTTTCATGCGCCTGGCGCTCGATCAGGCGCAAAACGCCTGGCTGCTGGGTGAGGTGCCGGTGGGCGCGGTGATCGTGCATGGGGGCCGAGTCATCGCCACGGGCTACAACCGTCCCATCGGCGACAGCGACCCCACGGCCCACGCGGAAATCACCGCCCTGCGCCAGGCCGCCAGCCTGCTCGGCAATTACCGCCTGCCGGGCTGCACCCTCTACGTCACGCTGGAGCCCTGCGCCATGTGTGCGATGGCGCTGCTGCATGCGCGACTGGACCGTGTCGTGTTCGGCGCCCGCGACCCCAAAACCGGCGCCGCTGGTAGCGTACTGAATCTGTTCGATGAACCGCGCTTGAACCACCATTGCGTCTTGCACCCCGATGTCGAAGCCGACTCCTGCGGGCGCCTGCTGCAAGATTTTTTCCGCGAGCGCAGAAACCAGTTGCGACAAGCGCGTGAAACCACTGCCGTCGAGCTGGTCAGGCCGATTGAAGCCGACGGCGATGGGGGGCGTGAAGATGTCCAGAGCCGCGTACACGACACGGGGATCGATGTGCAGCATCTCGATGAAGCCGGTGATGCGACTGCGAACCCGTCGCAGATTTAGCCGATCATCGAGTGCCTCGCCGCTTTCCAGTGCGTATCGCCGTGTCCCCGGCGTCACGCTCTGCCGGAGCCATCGGATTGATTGCATCAACCTTTCATCAACCGCCCCTCGCTTGAGGCGATCACCCTCATGACTGCGACAAACGCTCCCCATCAAACCCATGCACGCGGCCTGTTGCGGCTGATCTCACCCTCTGGCGCTGTACCCGAGCCAGAGCGCATCGAGCGTGCCGAGCGGCATTTACTGGCACTCGGTTTTCGCGTGCAGCGTGACGCCCAGGTCTTGAGTCGGGTGCAGCGCTTTGCCGGAACCGACACCCAACGCCTGCAGGCCATCCACCGGGCAGCGCGCAGCAAGGCGCGCGTGGTGCTGGCCACACGCGGCGGCTATGGTCTTGGCCGCATCCTGCCGCGGCTGGACTATGCCTTGCTGGCCGAGGCCATGACCCAGCGTGAGCAATGCTGGGTGGGACATAGCGATTTCACCGCGCTGCAATTGGCGGTGCTGGCGCAGACCGGCGCCGTCACCTACAGCGGACCGATGGCGGCTTACGACTTCGGCAACGAGAAACTCGACGATATCACCGTGGACAGCTTTCTCGACGCCCTGGACGGCAGCCAGGAGGCGGTGGGCTTCACCTGCGACGACGCCCCGCGCGGGTTGGACGCCGCTGGTGTGTTATGGGGTGGGAACCTGTGCCTGGTGGCCAGCCTGGTGGGCACGCCTTACCTACCCAGGCAACGCGGTGTGCTGTTCCTGGAAGACGTTGCCGAGCAACCTTACAGCGTGGAGCGCATGTTCACCCAGCTTTTGCACGCCGGTGTGCTGCAGCGGCAAAAAGCCGTGGTGCTGGGCGCATTCACCGAGTACAAACTCACCGCGCACGATGCCGGCTTCGACCTGGCGGCTGCAGTGGCATGGCTGCGCGTCCAACTCAAACCGCATGGCGTGCCGGTTATCACCGGCCTGCCGTTCGGCCATGTGCGGACCAAGCTGACCCTGCCCCATGGCGCCAGGTGCCGCCTGGTGCGTGATGGCGGCGAAGCCTATCTGGTGTTTGCCCACGCCCACGACTAAGAACTTATCCGTAAATAATGTTTACGTTCAGCTTGATTTTCCGTAGTGCCATGATGGATGCGGCCAAGTGGTTGAGCGCCAGGAAGCTGCGATCAAGCTTCTCGTATCGAACCAGTAGTTTGCGGAATCGGTTAAACCAACTGTGCGCGACTTCGACGACCCAGCGTCTTGCCTTCTTCTCGGGATCTCGTTTGAGCTCGTCGGCTTCTTGCCCTCTTCCTTTGACATGTGGGATGTAGCCGTGCTTTTCAATGACCTTCAAAGCGGGAGCTCCGGTGTAGCCTGCATCAGCGCACAAGTGCTTGTGTCGTCTGACAGGTGGGCGGGGTCGCGTGACTACGAGGGCGTCGAGTACCGCCTCTAGCTGCGAGACATCATGCCGGTTGGCTCCGGTCACGACGAGCGACAACGGGACGCCACGCCCGTCCACCAGCAAATGGCGCTTGCTCCCATTTTTTCCCCCGATCCGTGGGGTTGGGGCCCACGCTCTCTTGTGCCATTGGCGCCTTCATCATCGCCCCATCAATGCTTTGCCATCGCCAGGCGATGCCTTCAAACTCGTCGTACTCCGCAAGTCCCAATGTCCACAAAGTCTCAAAGACGCCCGCCTTCTCCCATTCCAGGAAGCGGGCATGGATTGCACTGGCACTACCAAAACGCTCTGCGGGAAGCGCCTTCCACTGGCAGCCGGTGCGCAGAACAAAAACGATGCCTTCAAATACCAGCCGGGGATTTTTGGGTTTGCGTCCACCGCCGGTCTTTCGGGTATAGGTTTGCTCTGCAACGCGCTGGCGCACCGGAATCAGCGGCTCAACACGTTTCCAAAACTCATCTGTGACTTCCCATGCCTTCGCTTTGGCCATCACGCCTCCACACACGCACTTTGCGCATGGGGAGCCATTATCATTTATTTACGGATAAGTTCTAAGGCGCCGTGTCTCAAGCGCCGGCGTCGCCGGATCGGCCGATCCGCACCACGATCTTGCCCATCGTTTCGCGCCGGCTGAGCCGCACGATGGCTTGCGCCGCCTGGTCCAGCGTCACCTGCTCGGTGATCTCCGGACGCAGGCTGCCCGCGGTGAACCATTGCAGCAATTGCCGCACATTGCCGGCATGTTGCTTCGGGTTGCGCTGCACCGCCTCGCCCCAGTAGACGCCGAGAATCCGGCGTTCCTTCAGCAACGCGAGATTCAGCGGGATGCGTGGAATGTCGCCCGCCGCGAAACCCACCACGAGGTAGCGGCCACGCCAGGCCGTGGCGCGCAGTGCGGCTTCGGCGTAGGCGCCGCCCACCGGGTCGAGCACCACGTCGGCGCCTTGGCCGTCGGTCAGCGCCAGCAGGCCTCGACGCAGATCCTCGCCGGCATAGTCCAGCAGGACGTCGGCACCATGCGCCTGGGCGAGCTGCAGTTTGGCCTTGCTGGATGCCGCGGCGATCACCCGCGCGCCCATGGCCTTGGCGATGTCCACCGCCGCCAGGCCAACACCGCCACCGGCACCGAGCACAGCCAGGGTTTCGCCGTGCTGCAACTGCGCCACATCTTGCAGCGCGTGAATGGCGGTGCCGTAGGTCAGCATGAACGCCGCACCTTGCTCAAAGCTCATGCCGGCCGGCAGGGGCATCACGCGGCGCGCGTCCACCGCGCAGCGTTCGGCCAGGCCGCCGTGGCCGGCGAAGGCGATGACGGCATCGCCCGGCTTGTAGGCCGTCACGCCAGCGCCCGTCTGCAGAATGGTCCCGGCAAACTCGGCTCCGGGCGAGAAGGGCAGGGGTGGCTTGGTCTGGTAGAGACCCTGGACGATGAGTGCGTCGGGAAAGTTCAACCCGCAGGCGCGCACCGCGATCACCACCTCGCCGGCTGCTGCGGCGGGGTCGGGCGCGTCGCCCAGACGCAGCGTGTCGATCGGGCCATAGGCCGTGCACAGCAGGGCTTTCATCGGGACACCTCGGCAGCGGCGGGGGGCGTGGGTGAAACCGGGGGCGTCAGCGGCGTCGGATTACGGCCCTGCACCATGTCCTGGCAACGCAGTTCCACCGCCTGCAGAATTTTGCGGTGCGGCACGATATAGAACTGCCCTTGCTCCACGG